>NZ_JBFACE010000010.1:0-236088 GCF_040640655.1 Streptomyces sp. NPDC021749
ACCGCCAAGGGCGAGTGCGGCCTGGACCAGTACCAGGTGCGGCACTACCGGGCCTGGTACCGGCACATCACCCTCGCCATGGCGGCCCTGGCCTATCTGACCGCCGTCCGCGCGACACAAGCCGCAAAAGGGGCAGCGGATGCGACGAACACGACCTCATACCCCTCAGCGTCCCCGAAATCCGCCGCCTGATCGGGCACATCGCCCGCACACCCCACCACCACACCAACGAACACCGTCTGCACTGGTCACACTTCCGCAGACACAGCCAAGCCCGAGCCCGCCACTGCCACTACCAACGCCGAGACCACACACACCACATGCGGTTGCAGTACTAGGGGGTCTCTTCCTCTCCCGCACGGCCCGCACCGGCCACCGGGTCCATCGTCCTGCCGGAAATCTGGAGGCGTTCCTCCGCGGTGGTCGGCATGTCGACCCGGTCGCGGTAGTACCAGGCGCTCAGCGCGGCACGCAGCCGCTTCCGTCGCGGTGCCCGCTCTCCCGGATGCTCCAGCGGCTCGGGAACGTCCCTCACCAGCAGGCGGTAACGCTGCTCGGTGTCCAGCGGGCGGTGGCTCTCGCCGATCCCGCCGTAGACGTTCTGGCTGACCTGACCGGTCTCCTCGCCCTCCTCCAGCAACTGGCGGTCATGGGCCTGCAGGGCCAGGCAGAAGCGTTTGGTGATCAGGAAAGCGAGGACCGGACCGACGATCACCGCGATCCTGAAGATCCAGGTCAAGGCCTCGACCGACACCTCGAAGACCGCGGCCACCACGTCATTGCCGCCGGCCACCAGCAACACGGCGTAGAAGACGATCGCCGCCACCCCCAGGCCCGTACGGGTGGGACGATCGCGCGGCCGGTCACAGAGGTGGTGCTCCATCAGATCGCCCGTCACCCACTTCTCGAAGTACGGGTAGAGGTAGAGCACGAGGAAGAGCAGACCGGGCAGCACCACCGCCGGGAGGAAGACGTTCCACATGATGGTGTGCCCCGCCACGTTGGTCTCCCACGGGGGCATCAGCCGCAGCGCCCCTTCGAGGAAGCCCACGTACCAGTCAGGCTGGGCATCGGTGGACGTCTGGTCCGCCACGTAGGGGCCGTAGTCCCACACCGGGTTGATCTGGGCGACCGCCCCCAGCCAGGCCACCACCCCGAAGACCATCAGGAACAGGCCGCTGGACTTCGCGGTGAACTGCGGGAACATCGGCTGCCCCACGGCGTTCCGATTGGTCTTTCCGCGGGCCGACCACTGCGTGTGCTTCAGATAGACGACCATCACCAGATGGGCACCGAGCAGGGCGATCAGAATCCCGGGTACGAACAGCACGTGCACCGTGTACAGCCGGGGGATCAGGATGTGGCCGGGGAACGAGCCGCCCCACAGGAAATAGCTCAGATACGTCCCGACGACGGGAAGGGACAGCACGATGGTGTTCGCGGTGCGCAGCCCCGTCCCGGACAGCAGGTCGTCGGGGAGGGAATAGCCGCAGAACCCCTCCAGCAGGGCGAGGAGGAAGAGCGTCACCCCGATCATCCAGTTGAATTCGCGGGGGCGGCGGAAGGCGCCGGTGAAGAACACCCGCAGCATGTGGACGCCCAGCGCGGCCACGAACACCAGGGCCGCCCAGTGGTGCATCTGCCGGATCAGCAGCCCGCCCCGGACATCGAAACTGATGTTGAGGGTCGACGCATAGGCGTCCGTCATCACGAGCCCGTCCAACGGGCGAAAAGCACCGTGGTACGTGCGCTGGCTCATGCTGGGTTCGAAATACAGCGTCAGATAGCTTCCGGTCAGCACCAGCACCACGAGGCTGTACAGCGCGATTTCCCCCAGGAGGAAGGACCAGTGGTCCGGAAAGGCCTTGCGCAGCAGCTCCTTCGCCAGTTCGGAGACCGGGGCCCGGCGGTCCAGCGCGCTGTAGCCGGTGACGGCCGCCTCGCGGGCCTGCGCCGCCATCCGGGCCTTCCGCTTCTGGAACAGCATGCTCCACTCCCTCTCAGCCCCTGGGGGTCCCTCCCTGGGCCCGGCGCCGCACGGACGAGCACGCACCGCGGGTACCCGTACCGCGCGCAGCCAACCGAGCTCGCCCGACGGCCGGCACCGGCGCCCTCCGCGTACGGACTCAGTCGGCCGTCCGGTCGGGGGTCATGTGCGCCAGCGCCCCGCGCGAGGCGTCGCGCGCCTTCCGCAGCCGCCAGCAGCCGAAGGAGGCGAGCGCCGCGGCACCCGAGGCGTAGCCGACCGCCATCGTGGCGGCGGCCCGCTGCGGCGGCGGCCAGCGTCGTTCCACCGCGCGCAGCACGGCCTCATGGGCCGAGAGCAGGCCCAGCAGGGCGCAGACCCCGCCGGCGGTCAGGGCCAGCGAACCCAGGCCCGTCTCCCGGGCCGTTTCGGTCAGCTCGATCCTCGCCCGGTCGAGCTCCGCACGGACCAGAGTGGCCACCTCCTGGGATAACCGTCCCGCAGCCTCGGAGAACCTGCCCGCGGGGTCCGGCGGATCGGGAACCCCACCGTCTTGGTCCGGATGCTGCTCGGTCATCACACGAGCCCTTTCTCGACGCGTACCACGAGCGCACCGCTTAGCCGTAACACCTCCACGGCGCCGCCAAACGGGACGGGCACCCCTGCCACCCGCCTGGCGCGCCGCTTTCCCGCCGCCGGCCGCCGCCCCGACGCAGGTCGCCGACCGGGCTCGTCCCGCGGCGCGGGGAGAAGCCGGGGCCACCACGCCGAAGCCGAGGACCAGCGGAACGGTCAGGAACGGCGGGCGCGGCCGCGCCGGGTGAGGAAGTCCCGAATGCCGTCCAGCAGGCCGAGGCCCGGGCTGACCGCACGGGTGGCCAGAACGGAGTCCGGGGCGTTGGGCCGGGGGCGGGTCGGGGCGCTGTTCCGCGCCCGCCGGATCTTCTCGCCGAGCTCCTGCCGGGTGTCCGCGGGGCAGGTGGCCTGCAGCCGCGGGAAGAGCCGTTGCTCCTCGTCGAGGATGTGGCGGGTCACCCGGGTCGACAGGGCCAGGACCAAGGCCGTGAAGTCCTCGTCCTGCGGCTCCCGCTGCTCCAGGTCGTGCAGCAGCTCCTCGATGCGCTCGTGGTCGGACAGCTCCTTCTCGGCCCACCGCCGCCCGTTCGCCACATGGTCCCGTACGGCGGGGTAAAGGTGCTCCTTCTCCGCGACGGAGTGCCGGACCAGGGCCGCGGACACCTGCTCGACGAGGGCCTTGCGGGCGGCACTGCCCGGTTCCGCGGCGCGGATGCGGTCGAACAGCCGCTGCACCGCGCGGTGATCGGCGGTGAGTTCCGCTATGACGTCCGGGGCGGCCGCCACCGGTCAGCGTTCCTTCGCAGAGGTGTGGGGCGGCTTCACCGGGGGTGCGGCCAGGACGCCGGCGTGCCGCAGGGAGAGATCGGCCACCAGGTCCCACTTGGTGTCGATCAGCGCGGCGGCCGCCCGCTCCTCGGCGATGTGCTGCTCCAGCAGTCTCGCGGTCTGTTCGTCGCCGTTGCGCACCGCGAGGTGGTGCAGCATCTCGTAACCCGCCAGCACCAGGTGGATGAGGGTGTAGGCGTCGCGGGCGTGCTTTCCGGCGTGGTCGCGCCGGGCCCGTGCGAGCAGCGCATAACCGGTCCCGATGAGCCGCAGCGTCATGTCCTTCACGGTCGACGGCTGTTGGTGGTACGCGTGCAGCCGACTGCCGAGTGCGGTGATGTGCCGGCGGGTCGCCTCACGGTGCGCCTCCAGCGGTTTTCTCAGTTCCGGGGCGCGGGTCGAGGCGATGAGGGAGGTCAGGGCGGTCTCGATCAGCCGCTCCAGCGAGCGGGTCTCCTTGAGGTGCCGCAGGTACTGGTCCTCCGCCGTCTTCTCGCTCATGACCCACCACTCCTCGGACGGTCTCTCACATCATTTCCATCTTGATGTAACGCACCGCGTCGGGCGCGCTGAAGGCCATGGCGGTCAGCGCGGCGGCGGCCAGTACACCGACGGTGATGCGCACCGCGATCGCGGGAATGAAGATGCCGTTTTTCATGGCGCATTCTCCTGACGGAAGTCGGGGGGAAGTGACGGAATTTCCGGGGGAAGTGGTGCGGAAAGTGGTCCGGCGCACAGGCTGCCGAGGAGTTCCGCCAGCAGCGGCACCGCCTCCTCGACCGCCGCGGACACGGGCCCGGTGAGCCGGGGCGCGTTCCCGTGCGCATGCCCGGCGCGTGGTGGGCCTGCGTGTTCCTGCTCCGGCCGGCCTGCCGAGCGACGCCGTACCCACCACGACCGCCGACCCGTAGCCGGTCAGGAGGCGGTGCGCCAGATCGGCGCCGCGGAGCCCGAAGTCGACGAGGTGCACCTCCTCGGGCAGCGGGAGCGTGCGCAGGGCGGTGAGGAGCGCGGAGCCGAAGGCGCCGTCGGTGGCGAAGGAGTCCCCGGTGGCGGCGACGAGGACGCGCGGACGGCCCGGGGACGGCGCGCCGACCGGTTCGACCTCGTCCGGGGCGAAGAAGAAACGGTGCCCCAGACCAGTGGGGAAGTCCCGGCCGTCATCGTCCACCAGGGTGACGACGATATGCGAATGCCCCTCGGAGTCCTCTTCGACGGCGTCGACCTCGGCCAGGCGGCCGGCCAGGGCCAGGTCGAAGATGTCGCCGCGGCGGCCGGGGCGCAGCCGTACCCGGCTCCCCGGCCGCGGGGACCCCGGGTGTCCGACCGGGCGGGGCGCGGTCATGCGTCTTCCTTGATCGTCCGGCGGCTGCGGATCGTGCCGCGCAGGGCGAGCAGGTCCTCGGGGGACATCGCGGCGCAGCGATCGAGGATCTCCCGCGCCCGGGGATCGGTCGCGCGGGCCTCCCGCTGTTCCTCGGGCGTCAGGCTCAGCACGTTGAGGATGAGCAGGTGGTCGATCTCCCCGCCGTCGAAGAGGTCGCCGGGGCTCTCCGGCGCGACCGCGGGAAAGTCGGAGAGGGTGACGGGCGACGAGAGCACCGTGGGGGACCGGTGCGGGTCGCGGCCCGTCCCGGGCGCGTCGCCGATCAGTACCGGCCAGGTGCCCTCGTTGCGGCAGACGGCGGCCGCGTGGGCCAGGGCAGCGGGCGGATCGGCGAGGGAGACGAAGCCGCCGTCGTGTGCGGTGAGCACGGTGTGGGTGGAGACGAACGCATACGGGGCGAGCTTGTCGCGGCCCTCGCGCGGATCACCGGTGTGCGGGGGACAGGGGGTGGTGTTGGTGAAGGTGACCGCGAGACGGAGGGTGTCCCCGGGCCCGTCCCCCGTGCCCGGCTGTGCGTCGACCTCCACGGTGCCGTGCAGCCGTTTCCAGCGGCGTACGAGCATGCCGACGGCCCGGCCGTGCCCGTCGCGCAGGGTTTCCTCGTGCGCCCCGTCCGGCAGGTCGACGATGTCGAGGGTGCGCCCGTCCGAAGGGGACCAGACGGGCAGCACCCATTCGCGTTCCGCGGCCTCGTGCCAGGTGAGGTGGGTCTCGCCGGCGACGGTGAGGGTGTCGACCGGGCGGTTCTCCCCGCCGTCCCTGCGGTAGACCTGCCGCTCGACGACCTGCAGGAACCGCAGGCGGATCGTGACGGAGGTGCCGGGCGTGGTCTCCAGCAGCGTCTCGGTGTGCATCCGGGCGGGCTCGCCCAGGGCTTCCGCCTCCCCTTTCGGGTAGACGCCGCCGAACGTCCAGCGCTTGGTGTTCTTGAGCGCCGAGCGCCGGTAGGGCCACAGCAGGTAGCCCTCGTACAGACAGGTACGCGCGATCTTCTCGACCGAGGCTAGGGGGTCCATGTCGCTTCCGTGGTCGGTACGGGCCGGGGCAGGGCGGCGTCCAGGAGGGCGCTGACGGCCTGTTCGGCATCGGGCAGGCCGTGTGAGGTCTGGTAGGCGCTGAGCCGGTCGTGGGTTCGGTGGGACAGCCGCAGCCAGGACGTGGCGCCGTAGTAGCGGCTCATCAGGTCGTGCCAGAGCTGCGCGGGCAGCCGGCAGGCGGCCTCCTTGTCCCAGGGGATCTGGGCGGTCGCCAGCCGCCCGCCGGGGCCCGTGTGGAAGACGGTGCCGCGGAAGAGGAGGCCCAGGGGGACCTCGCCGTCCCGCACGGCGCGCAGGTAGGTGACGGCGGCGAGCCCGGCGTCACCGCCGCACGGGATCGGGAGGTCGATCTCGGTCCGGTCGTCGAAGGGCGGCACGACGGACGTGACTTGCGCCCAGGCCAACGGCTGCATGCTGGTGGCCCATTGGTCCGGCTGCCCGAACAGCCGGGCCAGGGCGAGCGCTTCCGCGGGCCCGTAGCTGCGTCGTGCGGCATCGATCCGGACGGCGGTGGACAGGGTCAGGGACCGGATCGGGCCGCCGCCGGTGCGGGCGACGGCGAGTTTCAGGACGAGGGTGGGCACCGCGGCGTGCGGCAGGGCGCCCACGCCGGTCACCGCGAACGACAGGTCGGGCAGCCCGTGGTGCGCCTCCGCCGCACTCGCGCCCCTCATGCCGCTCACCGCGCTGCTGCCGGTCATGCCGGGGACAGGTTGGGCATGCCGGGCAGGATGGGGTTCTTGCTCTTCGGGCGGATCCCGGTGGACCGGCGCGAGGTCGACCTGCCGTAGGGGAGGTGGCCGGGCTGGCGCTTGTAGTGGCCCTCGTGGTTGCCCCGGCGCACTCCGGGGACGTGGGCGGTGAAGTCCGGTCGTACCTGTCGCTTTCCGACGGTGATGTCAGCCATGGCTCTCCTTCGGGTGCTGTCAGTCGTCCGGATCGACGGGGGTGAGGTGGTCGAAGAACTGCTGCACGTGCTGCCACACCTCGTCCCCGCCGGCAAGTCCGCGCCAGTGGGTGCGCAGCAGGGCGGCGAGCCGGTAGCAGTCGTCCAGCGGCACGATCCAGTGCTCCTGGCGGCCACCGGTCCGGTTGACCAGCAGCGCTTCGGTACGCGGAACGAGGGTGGCGAGGGCCGGCGCACCGGCCTCGACACCGGCCCACACCGCGCGGTCCACCGGGGCGCGGGTGACGCCCATCGGGCCCGGGTAGCCGGCGGTGATCGCGTCGTCGGGCGGGCCGCCGTGCAGGAAGAACGCCAGCCCGACCGGTACCCGCAGGGCGGCCCACTGCCGTGCGTCGAGCCGCATGCCGTCCAGCCGCAGCCGGCGTTCGGACAGCAGCAGGTAGGGCTGCCGGCCGCCGCTGTGCCGGTCGGTGTCGAAGAGCAGCGCGCACGCCCGGCAGGCGCACAGCAGGGAGTCCGCCGTGGTGTCCAGCAGATGACGGTGTTCGGCCGGCACGGGCTCGGCGCACAGCTCGCACCGGTCGTCGTCCCGCGTTTCCGGCAGCGGGCGGCGGGCCAGCTCCCGGAGTGCCGAGGCGGTGGGGACCACGATGCTCATGAGTGCGCCCCGCCCGCCCGCGCACCGCCACGGGACAGCGCTTCCACGGGAATCAACGGGGGCTCGACGGTCGCCGCCGCCTCCTCGATCTCCACCCGCTCGATCTCCGGCGCGGCCCGGGCCACCGCCTCCTGCACCGCCGTACGGAGCGCCTCGCCCGAGGACCCGCAGCCCCGGGACCGTACCCGGATGCGGGCGAACTGCCCGTCCAGCGCGACGAGTTCGGCGTCACCGAGGCCGCGCAGGCCGTCGAGGGCCGTGCGGATGCGGGTGTCGGCCGGGTCGGGGTGCAGTCCGTGCACGAGCAGCAGATGGCCGATGAGTTCGTCGTCCGCTGCGGCCCGGGTGAGGTCTGTGCCGGCCAGCGCCATGACCCGGGCCAGACATTCCCCGTAGAGCGCGACGAGCGCCTGGGCGGCCTCGATCGCCCGGTCCCGCGCGGCGGGATCGGGCAGTGCCGAGAGCGAGGTCAGCAGCGTCTCGGTGCGGACCACGTGGTCCCGTGCCTGCCGGTCGTTCCAGGTCATGGCACTCCTCACGCCCGGTGGCCGAAGGTCGGGGAGTGGCTCTGCGTCAGGGTCCGGCCGTCGCCGAGGTACATGTGGACGCCGCACGGCAGACAGGGGTCGAAGCTGCGGACCGTCCGCATGATGTCGATGCCCTTGAAGTCCTCCCGCCCGTTCTCCTCGAAGATCTGCAGGCCCTGCACCGCGTCCTCGTACGGGCCGGGGGTGCCGTAGGAGTCGCGGGGGCTGGCGTTCCACGGGGTCGGCGGGTACGGGTGGTAGTTGGCGATCTTCTTGTCCCGGATGACCAGGTGGTGCGAGAGCACGCCCCGTACGGCCTCGTGGAACCCGACCCCGATGGCCTCCTTGGGCACTTTGAAGTCCTCGAAGACCTTGGTGCGGCCGGCCCGGACCTCGTCCAGTGCCCGCTCGACGAAGTACAGCGCCATCCCGGCGGCGTACGCCACGAAGTACATCCGGGCCCGGTCGCGCTCGATGGTGTTGGGGAACGGCGGGGGCGTCCACTCCAGCCTGACCTCCGGGCTGTTGGGCGTCTGCGGGAGGTCGATCTGCACGCTGTGGCCGGTCGAGCGCACATAGGGCGTACGGACCTTGCCGGCCAGCGCTGTGGCCCACAGGCGGGCGATCGGTCCGCCGCCGGTGTCGAGCGCCAGGTGGTCGCCGGTCCGTTTGTCGAACCAACGGGGGCTCATCACCCAGCTGTAGTTGCCGCCGTCGAGGTCCCGCTTCTGCGGTTTCGGAACGGTGGTCTGGTTCCACGGATGGCGCTGGTCGACGGGGTTGCCGAGCGGGTCCCTGTCGACGTACGTCTCCTCGCCCGTCCAGTCCTGGTAGTAGGAGCTGCCGAGCAGGATGCGCATGCCGAGGTTGATGTCGACGAGGTCGGTGGTGACCAGTTCGTTGTCGACGATGATGCCGGGGGTCACGAACATCGCGTTCCCCCAGGTGTTCATGGTCCGGTAGTCGTAGTCGACGACCTCGGGGTCCTGGAAGCAGCCCCAGCAGGCCAGCAGCGTTCGGCGGCGGCCCACCTCCTCGTAACCGGGCAGCGCCTCGTACCAGAAGTCGAAGACGTCGTCGTTCATGGCCACCGCGCGTTTGACGAAGTCCAGACAGCGGGTCAGCCGCACCAGGTAGTCGGTGAAGACCTGCGGGGTCGCGACGGTACCCACGCCGCCCGGGTACAGCGTCGAGGGATGGACGTGCCGGCCCTCCATCAGGCAGCACATCTCCCGCGTCAGCCGGCTCATCTGCAGCGCCTCTTTGTACGTCTGCCCCTCGAACGGGTTGAAGGCGCGCATGATGTCTGTCGGCGACGGTCTTGTGGCCGTGTACGTCGGCGTGCGGGGCCGGGGTGCGTTCGGCCCGCTCCAGGACCCCGGGATTGGTCTCCTTCACCATGCGTTCGCAGAAATCGACGAACACCATGTTGTCCTGGAAAATCGTGTGGTCGAACATGAACTCGGCGGCTTCGCCCAGGTTGATGATCCAGTCCGCGAGCGGCGGCGGCTTGACGCCGTAGGCCATCTGCTGGGCGTAGAGCGAGCAGGTGGCGTGGTTGTCGCCGCAGATGCCGCAGATCCGGCTGGTGATGAAATGCGCGTCGCGCGGGTCCTTGCCCTTCATGAACACGCTGTAGCCGCGGAAGAGCGAGGACGTGCTCCGGCATTCCACGACTTCCCGTGCGGCGAAGTCGATTTTGGTGTAGATGCCGAGGTTTCCGATGATGCGGGTGATCGGGTCGAAGGCGACTTCGGTGAGTTCGCGTCGTCGCTCCGCATCGGTCTTCTGGGCGCTCGCCACGGGGAATTCCTCTCGCGGATGGCGTGCTGGGCGCTGGGCGCTGGGCGCTGGGCGTACTGGGCGTACCGGGCGTTCTGCTGGTCCTGAGTGGGTGTGAGTGGGGGTGAGTAGGTGTGAGTGGACGTGAGCGGGTGGAGGGGGCGTGAGCAGGTGTGGTGGGCGTCGCGGACGTGAAGTGCGGGAAGGGCGGGAAGGGCGTGAAGTTACGTGCGTCCGGTCCAGTGCGGGTCGTAACCGCTGGTCAGCGCATCCTCGTTATGGCGCCACTTGGGCTCTTTGTTGGCGGTGATATTGGTGAGGGACCGCAGGGTGCGGATGAACGGCCCGTACACGCCCATCAGGGCGGAGGACACCGTGCCGCCGGGCACGGTGTCCTCCATGAACGGCATGAATTTGTCCGGGAATCCCGGCATCGTGCAGCCGATGCAGATGCCGCCCACGTTGGGGCAGCCGCCCACCCCGTCCATCCAGCCGCGTTTGGTGACGTTGCAGTTGACCACCGGACCCCAACAGCCGACCTTCACCTGGCACTTGGGTGAGTTGTAGTCCTTCGCGAAATCCCCCTGCTCGTAATACGAGCCGCGGTCGCACCCCTCGTGCACGGTCTTGCCGAACAGCCAGGTGGGCCTGAGCTGCTCGTCCAGCGGAATGGGCGGAGCGAGTCCGGCGGCCTGGTGCAGGACCCACATCAGGGTCTCCATGAAATTGTCCGGCTGAACGGGGCAGCCCGGAACGTTCACAATGGGCAGCCCACCGGCCGACCGGAAATCCCGTCCCAGATAGTCGGCCAGCCCCATACACCCGGTCGGGTTACCCGCCATCGCATGGATGCCGCCGTACGCCGCGCAGGTCCCGATGGCCACGACGGCCCAGGCCTTGGGAGCCAACCGGTCGATCCACTTGTTCAGCGTGATGGGCTCGCCCGTCTCCGGATCGTTGCCCATCGCCGACCAATAACAGTCACCGTTGATGTTCTCGTTGGGAATGGACCCTTCGACGACGAAGATGAACGGTCCGAGTTCGTCGCGGGCCGCTTGGTGAAAGGCCGCCATGAAATCGTCACCGGTCTCGTAGGCCAGCACCTTGTTGTGCAAATGGACCTTCGGCAGACCGGGAATAGCGCCCAGAACCACGTCCTCCAGGCTGGGCAGCGTCGCCGCGGTGACCGAAACCGTGTCCCCGTCGCAGCTCATGCCCTCGGAGGTCCACAAAATGTGCACCTCGTCCAGGCCCGGCGTCATCGGTTCAAAGCCCATGGTTCGTCCCTTCGGCTGCCACCGGGCCGACCGGCGGACCTCAGAACCTCAACACCACCAAATCTCACATAGCTCATGGATCGCCACAAATGGGGTGATGTGTAGGGGTGGGGGTGGGGGAGTGGGAGTGAGGTGGGACTGGAGTGGGGTGGGGCCGGAATGGGGCTGGAGGTATGGCCGGAGTGGGAGTGGAGGTGGGGACGGAGCGGGGCCGGAGTGGGAGTGGAGGTGCGGGTAATCCCGTGGCCGCTGAAAGTCCCGTTGCTCGTCAGTAGTCCTATGGCCGTCTGTAGTCCCGTAGTCGTCACCAGTCCGTGGCCGTCACGGTCCCATTGCCGCCAGCAGTCGATGGGCTGCCGGCGGCAACGGATGATGCAAGGGATGGCAATCCGGGACGTTAATCCAGAGGCGTAGAACGCAGTTCCGCGATGACGTCCGCGCCCGATGGTGCATTCTCCGGGTCGACCAGCCACTGCAGCATCAGACCGCTCAGCAGGGCGAGCGGTACCGAGCCGCCGAGCCCCTCCCGTGCCATGCGCTGGCCCTCCGCGAGGTGCGCCCGTACCTCCGGTGATCGCTCGGCCTGCACCGCGGCTTCCAACTGGGCGACCCACAGGGCCCGATGTGTGGTGAAGCTGTCGATCAGTGCCTGCCAGCGCTGCTCTGCCGTTCCTTCGGGTGTGCGACCCGCGAGTTCGTCGCCGAGCTCATCCACGGCCTGTACGAGCGCCTGGGTGAGCAGCGCGTCCCGGGACCCGAAGTGGTAGCCGATGGCGGCATGGCTGACCCCGGCCGCTGCCGCGATGTCCCGGACGGTGGTCCGCGCCCAGCCGCGTTCGATCAGGCACTGCTTGGCGCCGGCGAGGAGGTCCTCTCGATTTCCCATGCCGGCAGCCTATCCAAGGGTTGTCCGCTTGGTTCACCCGCTTGGTTCATCCAGCTGGTTGACCCAAGCGGTTTGCCCAAGCGGTTCGCCCGGATGGCTTGTCCAAATGGTTTGTCCATATGGTCAAATCCCGGCTATGGTCGTCCCATGACTCCCACGAAGGTTCTGATCTCCGGTGCGAGCGTGGCCGGACCCGCTCTCGCCTACTTCCTGCACCGCGACGGGTACGACGTCACCGTGGTTGAGCGCGCCCCGGACCTACGGGACAGCGGATATGCGGTCGACTTCCGCGGCGCCGCGTTCGACGTGCTCGACGAACTGGGCATCCTCGCCGAGGTCCGCCGCCACGAGACCGAGATGCGCGGCACGGCCCTGGTGGACGGGAGCGGTACCGAGACCGGGACGCTGCCGGCCGAAGCCTTCGCCGGCGAACTGGAAGTGCCCAAGCGGGAGTTGACCCGGATCCTGCACCGCATCACCACCCCCGGCGTGGAGTACGTCTTCGACGACTCGATCACCGCGCTCACCCAGCGCGACTCCGGCGTCGCCGTCGAGTTCGAGCGCGGCGCGCCTTGTACCTTCGACCTCGTCATAGGGGCGGACGGGGTGTACTCGAAGGTCCGGCGGCTCGCGTTCGGCCCGCACGCCGACGCGGTGCGCCACCTCGGCCTCTCCGGCGCCGGCTTCAGCACCGCGAACTACCTCGGGCTCGACCACAGCGGTGTGCTGCAGCACGCACCGGACACGGCGATCTACGCGTTCAGCGCAGGCGACCCGGACCGGCTGACGGTCAGCCTCTCGTTCGCCACCCCGACGCCCGCGCTGGACCGTTGCGGCCGGGACGAACAGGAGCAGGCTCTGCGCACCGCGTTCGCGGGACTCGGCTGGGAAGCTCCGCGCCTGCTGGACGCCATGGCCGAGGCCGACGACTTCTACTTCTCCTCGGCCTGTCAGGTCCATCTGGACCGCTGGTCACACGGCCGGGTCGCGCTGCTCGGCGACGCCGGATACTGCGCCGCGCCGACCAGCGGCATGGGCACCTCCCAGGCCCTGATCGGCGCCCGGGCACTGGCCCGCCACCTGGCCGACACGAACGGCGACCACACGTCCGCCTTCACCGCCTACGAGGCGGAGCTGCGGCCGTACGTCGCGGCAAACCAGGCAACGGGCGTGGAGGGAGCGGCGATGTTCGGGGGCGGGGGTACGGGCAGGGGGACGGGCAGGGGTGGGGGCGAGGAAGGGGGCGATGAGCTGTGAGCTGTGGTGGGTGGTAGGTGGTGGGTGGTCGTTTGATCGGTGGCTGCTGGCTGCTGGCGGTGGCCGGTTGATCGGTGGGTGGTGAAGGGGGAACCGCGAGCTGACCGTTCCGGGTCACTTCCCGGGGGCTTCCCCGCGGGGGACGGCGAAGCCAGTGAGGGTGGCGGTGCCCGGCGCGAGATCCGCCCAGGCACCCGGCAGACCCAGGAGCGCAACACCGGACGTCGGGAACTTCGCACGCACCCGCGCCAACGCCTCCTCGTCCCCGCCCGTGGCCTCGCTACCGCCCCGCTCTCCTCCCTCTCCCCTTCCTCCCTCTCCCTCTCCCTCTCCCACCAGCGACAGCACCAGGTCCTGAACGCCCGGCTGATGACCGATCAACAGCACCGTGCCCCGCTGCTCCGGAACCTCGCGCAACACATCGAGCAGTTCGGCGGTGCTCGCTCCGTACACCCGCGGCTCGAAGACCACCTCCGGTCGGGCACCGAGCTCCGCTGCTACCAGTTCCCAGGTCTCGCGGGTGCGGCGGGCCGTGGAGCACAGGACGAGGTCGGGTACGCACCCGTCCGCCAACAGCCGGCGCCCGACCGCCGGTGCGTCCCTGCGGCCCCGCTTGCCCAGCGGGCGCTCATGGTCGGGCACGTCCGGCGGCCAGGCGGACTTGGCATGACGCAGAACCACCAGTCGGGCAGTGAAGGTCGATGTCATGGCTTCATTGTCCTTCGGGGACCCGGTGGTCGCGGGTCTTGGCGGCGGACCTTGGGCCTGGATTCGCGCTCGGCTCGGATCTGCTCGTGCTGACGGGTGATCCGTAGACGTGCGCTGCCGGACGGTTGAGTACCTTGCCCCACCTCACACCACCCCGCCTAAGTGGTCGGCTCCGTAAATCTTTCGAGGGTTGATCGTGGAGCCTGCGTCGTGTGTGGTGCGGGGGCAGATGCTCGGGTCGGTGCGGTAGAAGGCGAAGCCCCAGGTGCTGACGGGTCCGCCGTAGCGCAGACGCATCTGTTCGCCGTCATTCCATTGAGGCGTTTGCCGGCGAACCCGGTCCTTGAGGCTTTCTTGTCAGTGAACCTGGTCGCTCTTGGGCCCGATGCCTTTGACGCCTTTGATGCCTTTGATCCTGGTCGGAGTTCCGTCCGGGGTGAACGAGTCGTGGAAGGTGAAGGCGTGCGGCGTGGAGCCGTGGTCGTGGAGGTGTTCCAGCCTGGAAACCCCGTCCTGCCAGGTGGGTATCACGCCGTCGGAGACCCACCAGAACACGTAATTCGGGTGTGCTGTCCTCTCGAACCAGTCGTAACGCCTGTTCAGCGCCTCGCGGTGCAGACCGGTGTAGATGGCGTCGAAGGCGGGGCGCAGGTCGGTCCAGAGTGAGAGGGTCGCGTCCATGGCGATGGTTTCCGCCGTACGGCCCTTGTCGTACCAGGTCGGTACGGCGAACTCGCCCCATGCACCCCAGTCCAAGTCGAAGTGTGAGCCCCGGCCGCGGTCTGCCGCTTCAGCACGAGCGAGGTACCCGGGGTGCTGGCTGATCTTCCGGTAGACGGCCTCGCCGCTGTCGTGGAGTTCGCGTGTGAGAGGTGCGGGATCGGCGAGAGGTGACTTCAGGACGCCGAATGTGTACAGCGCAAGATGGGGCATGTGTCTCTCCCTGGTTGGGGTGCCTGGTGTGGACCCGATTCGGTGGCTTACGCCTGAGGCGAGGGTTCGTGGGGCGTGACCAGCTCATCCCGCCGCGGGTGCCTCAGCCTGAAGGAACTCCTCTGCGACCGTGGGCGATCGCCGAAGACCAGGTGAAGGTAGCTGCCTTTGCGGGCCATGTCGAAGTTGCGTTTTTCCTGTCCAAGTGGCTTCTCGCACCGGTGATTTCGGGGGCTGGGGGCAGGTGACCGGGCCGGGGCAGGCTGGCGGGGTGCCAGTGATCCGCTTCGGCCGATCGGTTCGCCCGCCATGCCGTGCGCACCCCTGTCCGTTAGCCCGCGTGCCGCCGAACGCGTGCGGTGGAAGAAGATGGCCTACGGCCACAAGACCGAGCACCGGCTGCGGGTGCGTGCACAGGTGGTGCTGCACGCCGCGCGTGGACGCTCCCACGCATGCACCGCCCGGGAGACGGGGCTGCATGTGGACATCGTGCGCCGCTGTCGTGGCCGGTTCGCCCAGGCGGGCCTGCCCGGGCTCAAGATGAGTGGAGCAGTCTGGGGCGGGACATCGTCGGCGCAAGACGCGGCTTTCGGTGGCCTGGGTCGGTACCGCGGCCTCCGCCTCGGTCGTGCCGTTGCTTCTCTTCGTCTCGTCATGGTCTGAGGTAGGCATCGCAGACCACCCCTCGATCCTCGGCATGACGGCATGACGGCATGACGGCATGACGGCATGACGGCATGACGGCGAGATGGAGGGAGGGCGGGATGGCTGTGTCAGCACACGTGACGGGCTCACCGCAGGTCGGGCCTCCATCCAGAGGTTGAGGAGCAGGGGTGGAGGGCGGCCACCGCCGGACCAACCCTGGGGTCGACGCTTCTCCACCCTCCCAGCTCCTAACGTCGAGGCATGTGGTCGATAGCGGCTGTGCCGCACGGCCGTACACCTCGTCATCTGTGCTTCGTTCGGACCGTTGGGGGCCTCGTGAAAACCGTGGAGGGTGGGAAAACCGTGGAGGGCGCGGAGAGTAGGAAAACCGTGTGGGGCTCGGAGGGTAGGAAGACCGTGGACAGCGCGAAGGGCAGGGGAAGCCCGGTAGCCATGAATACGGGCGGCACCCGCCGATGGCGCGCGTTCCTCCTCCCACTGATGACCACCATCCTCCTGCCCTTCGCGGTGTACTACGTGCTCCGTGCGCAGGACATCGCCCAGTGGCAGGCGCTGCTGCTGAGCGGTGCCATCCCGGCGGCGCACGCAGTGGGCACCGCCGTAGTGCGCCGGCGCATCGAATTCTTCGATCTGCTGGTGGTCGCCCTACTGGTGGTGTCGGCGGTCACCTCGCTGATCAGCGGTAGTCCGCGGGTCCTCCTGCTGAAGGACGCGGCCATCCCCGCCGTCCTGGGCGTATGGATGCTCAGCTCGCTGTTCGCGGCCCGCCGATGACGTACCAGTTCGGGCGTCGACTGCGCGGGCCGACCGCGGAGGCGGCGGCGGAACGCACCTGGTGCGAGCGGCCGGACTTCCGAGCCGCGCTCCGCGGACTCACGGTGCTGTGGGGCACCGCGCAGCTGCTCGATGCCGCATTGAGCACCGTCGAGGCACTGGCGCTGCCCGTCGACCTGGTGCCAGTGATCGGCCGCTTTCAGTCCCTCGGCATCCTGGCCGCCACGGTGGCATTCACCATCCGCCACAGCCGCGCCTTCCACAGCCGCCACGGCATACCCCTCTTCGGCCTCTCACCGGCGCCCACCACGCCCACGGCATGACGGCCGCGCCATGCCACCCATGCGCCTTCCAGCCGTGATGTGACCGGCGCCGCGGTGGGTGAGCCTCCGGTGCGGCTCACCGTCCGACGGCACGGTCGGGCTCCGCCCCGACGCATCTGCTACCGCCGTCTGAACACGTGAACGCGCACCTGGTACACCGTTGGTGGCAGCAAGATGGTGCAGGTGAGCAGATCATCCGAGCAGGTACAGACCGCAGCCCCTCTCTGGCACGAACACCGCCACGCCCCCTTCCCGGCTGGCCTACGAGGCGCCGAGTTCGGAGGTACGGACATGGTGTTGCTCGACGCGGACACCGCTGGCTGCGTTCTTACGTGGCTCAATAACGGTGGCACTCTCGACCCAGAGCGCAGCCGCATCCTGCAGAGCTGCATTGAGGACCTAGACCGAGTCATCCCCGAGATCACCGATTCCGCAGGAATCCAGTACTACCAACGCTTGCGCCAGCTTGCCCTACTTGCCGCCGCGAGCCTCACCGACGCCAAATGAGAAGTTCGCCAAGCGGGGCCCTCGCTGCGCCGGGTCGGGCCAGGGAGGAGGGGACGGACGAGGAGGGAAGGTAGGCGAGGCGAGGCGATGAGATGCGATGGGAGGCGAGGCGCGGCGACGTGAGGTGAGGCGGAGGAGGGAGGCGGGGGGAGGAGGGAGGCGGGAGGGGGAGGGAGGAGGACCGGGAAGGGCCAAGCCTCTCCGGATGGGACGTAAGTGGCGGGGCATCGTGGTCGGTGCCCCCAACTGGTGGCGTGCCGTGCTCCGCGCGTTGCGACTTGCTCTGCCACGGTGGCTGCGTGAGACCGATGGCCCAATGAATGAGGGGATCGCACGGTGGCGGCTGTGTTGTCTGCGCTGTTCGCGCTGCTGGCGGCCCTCGGCAACGCGACGGGTACCGTGCTTCAGCGCGTGGCGGCACGGACCGTTCCGGCGGGTGATGCCTTCAGCCCCAGGTTGGTCCGGCACCTGGTGCGTAATCCGGCATGGCTCGGCGGGATCGCCGTGGTGGTCGGCGCGGCGGCGTGCCAGGCGCTGGCCCTGGCGCTGGGTTCGCTCGTCCTGGTCCAGCCGATCCTGGTGACCGAACTGCCACTGGCGCTCGTGATCGCTTGCGCGCTGTCCCGCCGACGGCTTCCGGCGGCCGGCTGGGCCGCTTCCCTGAGTGTCGCCGCCGGCCTCGGCCTCGCGCTGGCCGCTGCCGCGCCCTCCGGTGCGGGCACTGAAGTCTCGTCGGCCACATGGGTGGTGACGCTGCTGGCCACCGTGGGCGCCATCACGCTGTGTGCGGCGGCCGCGGCACCCCGCCCGCGGGGGAAGGCCCGCGCGGCCCTCTTCGGTGCCGCCTCCGCGATCGGTTACGCCCTCACGGCGACGTTGATGAAGTCCGCGACCGACACCTTCAACCTCCACGGCCCGGGCGCCTTCTTCGCCTCCTGGCAGACCTACGGCTTTGTGGCGGCGGGCGCATGCGCACTGTTCCTGCTGGCCAATGCCCTGGAATCCGGCCCGCTCGTGGTCTCCCAGCCCGTCCTCACCCTGGGAGAGGGGCTTGTCAGCCTGGCCCTGGGCATCGTGGTCTACGGGGATCGCGTACGCACCGGATGGTGGCTGATTCCGGAGGCGATCGGGGCCGTGCTGGTCACTTGGGGCGTGCTCGTCCTGCCAAGGGTCCGGATGGAGGACGAGAGCGAGGCTGGAGGCGAGAGGGAGGGAGAGGGAGAGGGAGGGGGAGGGTGAGGGTGAGGGAGAGGGGACAGGGGAGGGCCGGGGCACGGGAGCAAGGGCCGCCCGGGGGAGGGACCGTCAGTTGATGGTCGGTGCATGCTCGTACAGACCCCAGACCTCAGACCCCAGACCTCAGACCTCAGACTTCCTGAGTTACGCGCGCGCGTTGGACAGAGACGCCATCCGCTTACCGTTCGGCTGGCTTGATCAGTCGAACAGGGTTCCTGTTCGGGTGATCTCTCGGTGGTCGGGGCATAGCGGCAGGGCCTCTTGGTAGCTCGGGGTTGCGATCCCAACCGAGCAGTACCAGGAGGCCCTGTTGTCGCAGTCTGTCGCGCTTGTGTCCGTGGAGTCCAACGCGCCGTCCCTGTCGTGTGACTGTCTCGCGCACAGGTTCGGCAACGCGGCGGACGGACCGGACCGGGTGCGGTGTTACGGCTCCGACCTGACGGAGGCCGAGTGGCAGGTCATCCGGCCGCTGCTGCCGGTCCCAGCGTGGCTGCAGGGGCGGGGCG
Organism: Streptomyces sp. NPDC021749; assembly: GCF_040640655.1. NCBI lineage: Bacteria > Bacillati > Actinomycetota > Actinomycetes > Kitasatosporales > Streptomycetaceae > Streptomyces > Streptomyces sp. NPDC021749. Next base: position 18,742 of record NZ_JBFACE010000010.1, read on the forward strand.
GACGGCCGGAGGGCTATTGCCACCGCGTGATGCTGGACGCGGTCCGCTATGTCGTCGACAACGGCGTCAAGTGGGTGAACCTGCCCTGTGACTTCCCACCGTACCGGCGGGTGCACGCGTTCACCCGCCGCTGGCAGGTGACGGGCCTGCTCGCCGAGTTCCACGACCGACTGCGCGACGAAGTGCGCCAGAAGGAGGGCCGTGCGGTGGACCCGACGGCCGCCATCGTGGACTCGCAGTCAGTGCGAGCGGCGGCGAACATCCCGCGCTCCACGTCCGGCTGGGACGGCGGCAAGAGGGTGGGCGGGCGCAAGCGGCACCTGGTCGTGGACTGCCTCGGCCTGGTCCTGGCTGTCGCGGTGACCGCGGCGAGCGTGCAGGACCGGGACGCTGCAGTGCCTGTGCTGGAACGGTTGCGCAGGCTGTACTTCTCCGTCCGTCTCGTCTGGGCGGACGGCGGCTATGCGGGCCGCCTGGTCGACTGGGCGGCCGAGAACCTCCACCTCACGCTCGACATCGTCAAACGCTCTGACGACACCACGGGGTTCGTGGTGCTGCCGCGCAGGTGGGTGGTGGAAAGAACACTGAGCTGGCTGATGCGATCGCGTCGCCTGGTGCGCGACTACGAGACGCTGCCCGCCATGCACGAGGCCATGGTGCTGTGGTCCATGACCATGCTCATGAGCGGCCGCCTGGCCGGCCGCCGCCCTGGCGCCTTCAGCCGGCCGGCGTCGCGAGCGGGGTGAACAGCCCTGGTCGTGTCTGGAGGGCCCACCCTCGTTCCACCAGGCGTTTCGCCTTCGACCGCAGTCCCTCGACCTTCGCCGGCACCGCCTGAAGGCCCAGGGCCGCAGCCAGCTGCTGGCACCGCATTCCCTCCCGGCCCGCAGCTGACTCCAGCACGGACATGATCCGCTGGTAGTCCGCAGGCAGGACCGACGCCGTCATCCCCTCGGCCCATCGCGGCACCACCGCCCCCGTGCTCCCTACCGGCTCCACGACCGCACACGGCGGCTCGGCCAGCACCTCGGCCACCGTCACACGGGCATCCGCAAGACGCTGAAGTGCGCGTTCCGCCTCGCCGAGGGCGGCCTGCACCCGCTCGGCCTCCTGCCGCAACTGCGCAACCTCTTCCCGGACCTTCTTCTCCCGGGCCTCCAACAAACCGAGCACCGACGGCACCAGCCACCTCCACAAGCGAGACGAACGGACGAACCACGCCCATCTCTCCCGCCACCAGCCGGAGTTCATGCCCACCCAGCCCGAACCAAACGATCACGTTCGGAAAGCGGATGGCGTCAGAGTCCACACGCCTAGACACATGTCACCCCCCTGGCCCGCCCGCGCCCACCGTGCGCACTGTTCAATGTCTGGTGGACGGCTTCCTGGTCTGAGCACACCAGCGTCGTAGCCAGACTGGCACCCCAGTAGGGTTGTGGCCATGGGTAGGGGGATCGGGCGGTCGCCCGAAGGGGATCTGGACAGCGGTGTCGAGGAAGCGACGCTACTCATCCTGGAGTGGCTGGGTGAGCAGGGAATTGGTGCCATGATCCGGGTCGATGCGGAGCGCCTGCGCGAGGGCCGGCCGGCGTGGACCTTTGCCGCCGGCGGTGGGCCGTTGCCGCCGATGAGAGCTGACGGCGCCTCGGCCGCCGAGTGCATGGGCAGGGCCCTGAGCCGGATGCGAGAGGCTGGGGTGACCGTCCCCTTCTGAGCACGTCGGCCGAGGAAGCCAATGGCGCGCCTACTTGTGCGGTCAGCACAGAGTTTGGTGCCTTGTTACCTCGTTGTCAGGCGGCAAGGGGTTGGTTGCTACCCGCGGTTTGTCCGTCAGCCCGTCAGCCCGTAAACCAGCTGGTCGAGACGGCTGATGGTGCCTACCGTCTTCCTCGCTCGCCACAGTGTCGTTCTGCTCGGCGCCCTTCACCCCCGTGGGTACGCCATCTCGCACAGACCACGCACACAGAGCCTGGTCCGTTCTCCAGGGGTGGGAAGAGGCGCCAGCGGCGTCAGGAGGATTGGCGACGGTCTTGGACCGGCTGATGGTTGGCGCTTGGCGCTTGGCGCTTGGCGGTTGACGGTTGGCGGGCTGACGGCAGGTGGACAGGTCGTGGCAGTAAGAGGCCGTGCGTGGAGGGAGAGCTCTTCGCCGTCAGCAGGTGCGCCCGACGTAGTGCGCGCCCTGGATTCTGGAGGCGGAGCCCAGCCAGGTACGGCCGGGGCCCACGCAGCGCTCGTAGTCGGGGGCCCAGGCGACCTTTACCTTGATCACGACGTTCGAACCGTCGGTGGTGCAGTGGCGGTAGAACGCATCACTGCCCGTCTTGTAGAAGCCACATGGTTCTTTGGCCAGGGCGAGGGCCTGACCGGTCGCGGCGGTGACCGTTCCGCAGAATGCGGCAGCAACGAGCATGAGAGCAGTAAAACGGCGCATGGAACACCTTTCCCCAGGGCCTCACTTGGTCCATCTCGTCCTTCTCACGACCCAAGTCGGCCCTTCTCAAGACACCAGTTGGTCCGCCGCCCCGTCGGTCGACGTGTGCGGCTCCGCATGACTCCCCCTCGCGGAATCCTCCATGCGCAGGACCGCACGTGTGGGTGACGGCAATATGGGCCAGATTGGGGCTCGGAGCGTTGGGGGAAGGTCGTAGCGAGCGGCACGAGTGACGGAGGCGGGTGGGGAAGGGGGTGGGGAAGAGGGGGTTTCTCCTGGGGTGCCAGGTGTGTGCCGCGTCGCGTGCGGCAGGATGTCTGATCGCGTCAGGGCAGCTACGTCGGTGGGAGGCTCTACCTCTGCGGAACGTCTACGCCTGCGGAACGTCTACGCCATCGGGGCGTCTACCTCCGTGGGGCGTCTACTTCCGTGGGGCGTCTACCTCCGCGGGGCGGGGCTAAATTCTACGGGTGCGTCTACATCTACGGGGGCGTCCACGTCGGCGAACGGTCCTCGGCGCATTCGAAGTCCTAGAGACAAGCAGGTAAAGACCGAATGATGGAGCATCACATGCGAGGCGTGGCAGTGGCCGGGCCGGAATTCCCGGGAACGGGGGTCGACCGGTGAACCGTGCTGTCACCCTGCATGACCTGATCTTTGCCGGTGCCGCGCTGATCGCCGGCATCGTCGCCGGACTGTTGTGCAAAGCGGTTCTGCGGTGGCTGGGCAAACACGCGAGCAGGACGCGATGGAGCGGCGACGATGTCATTGTCGATGCGCTGCGGTCCGTGGTCCCCTGGGCGGCGATATGTGGTGGCTTGGCGGCTGCGGCCGCTGCGCTGCCTCTGACGCCTTCGGTCGGACGGACCGTCAACCAAACGCTGACCGTGCTGCTCATCCTGGTCGTCACGCTGACCGCGGCCCGGATGATCACTCGTCTCGTGAAGTCCCTTGCCCAGTCGCGTTCCGGCGTGGCCGGATCAGCCACCATTTTCGCCAACATCACCCGCATCGTGGTGCTGGCAATGGGCGTTCTCGTCATTCTGCAGACCCTCGGCATTTCCATAGCTCCGCTGCTCACCGCGCTCGGTGTGGGTGGCCTCGCGGTCGCCCTGGCATTGCAGGACACGCTCGCCAACCTCTTTGCCGGCGTGCACGTATTGGCTTCGAAGACTGTGCAGCCCGGTGACTACATTCGGCTCAGCAGCGGGGAGGAGGGGTACGTCGTCGACATCAACTGGCGTAACACCGTGGTGCGTCAGCTCTCCAACAACCTCGTCATCATCCCCAATGCGCAGCTGGCCGGCACCAACATGACCAACTTCACCCGGCCGGAACAGCAGTTGTCGATCCTCGTCCAGGTGGGAGTCGGCTACGAGAGTGACCTGGAACACGTCGAACGGGTCACCCTGGAGGTCGTCAAGAGCGTCATGACCGACGTCAGCGGCGCCATCCCGGAACATGAACCGGCCGTCCGTTTCCACACCTTCGGAGATTCCCGGATCGGCTGCACGGTGATTCTGGGTGTTGGCGAATTCAGCGATCAGTATCGGATCAAGCACGAATTCATCAAGCGGCTACATCACCGGTACCGGGTCGAGGGCATCAGAATTCCCGCGCCGACACGGACGGTGGCGCTGCAGCACCCCGAGGGCGTCGCCATACCGCAGCAGCGAGGGACTGCGGATCCGGTGGCGTAGGGCATATGTACCTGCGCGGATCCGCTGAGGCTGGCCGGAATTCTGCGACTGAGTGATGAGAGCGTGAGTCGATGACAGCCAGGGCGCCGGCACGGTGACCGGTGCCCTGGCGGCCGCAAGTGTTCGACTTCGCACCGGCGGCCCCGGCTTGGACGCCATTCCTCTCGGGCCCGCCCCTCTCGGGCCCGCCCCTCTCGGGCCCGCCCCTTCCGGGTCCTGGCCCGGCTCCGTTCCAGATCTGATCGGGCTCCGTACCGGTCCCTGCCCCGGCCCCGGTCCCGGCCCCTGTCCATCGATCGGCTGCCCATGCCGACCTCGGGGGCCGGCGCCACGGAGCGCACCTACGCGGAGGGCCATTGGTGCGCGTCGCCTACGGGCTGGGGCCGAGCGCCCGCCTGACTGGCGATGAGAGTCCCGACGCCGACCAAAGCCGTGTGACGGTATCCGTCGTCATGGGATCCTTTACGCCGGTATCCGCCAAGTCTCCCGTCCTGGTGGCTGCACTCGCCGCCTTGTCGCTCACTGTGGGCGGCGGTAAGTGAGACAGCCACCGGCTGAAGAGGGAGTAACACCATGCACAGGGCTACGGCAATGGACGCGAGTACCGCGACGGACAGGCACACGGCGCCGGACAGGAACACACCACCGGACAGGAATGCCGCGCCGGACAGGAAGGCCGCGCCGCACAGGGACACGGCGGTGAACCGGGCGAAGGAGGGCACGGTGGCGGAGCACGCGGCGGTGCAGGGGGCGGCGGTGGAAGGTGCGGCGGAGCATACCGTTCTGGTCACCGGCGCGACGGGCAATGTAGGCCGTCAGGTCGTCCGCCAGTTGGTGCCGACCGGGGTGCGTGTACGGGCCCTGACCCGGAACCCGGACTCGGTCGGCCTGTCGGACGGCGGAGTTGAGGTGTGGGCCGGCGACCTGTCCGACCCCGGCGGCCTCGAAGAGGCCCTGAGGGGCGTCGACCAAGTCTTCCTGATGTGGCCCTTTCACACGGCCGACCCCGCGCCCGCTCTCGTGGATGCGTTGCGGCGTCACGTGGACCGCGTCGTCCTGCTCTCCTCGGGAGCCGTCCAGGACGGACTCGCCCCCGAGCGACAGCCGCACCCGGTGGGACGTTCCCACGCCGCGCTGGAGCACGTCATCGAAGGTTCAGGACTTGGCTGGACGCATCTGCGCCCCAGCACCTTCGCCAGCAACACCCTCTGGTGGGCCGGTCAGATCCGCGCGGGTGACGTGGTGCGCGGTGCCTTCGGAGCGGCGCCCATGGCCCTGCTGCACGAGGCCGACATCGCCGCTGTCGCCGTACGCGCCTTGACCGAGGACGGCCACGACAAGGCGACCTACACGCTGACCGGGCCCGAGGTCCTGACCCAGGTCGATCAGGTGCGCGTCATCGGTGAGGCCATCGGGCGGCCGCTCCGGTGGGAGGAACTGTCGTGGGAGGGTGCCAGAGAGCAGCTGCTCGCGGATGACAGCTTCCCCGACGTGTTCGTGGACACGCTGCTGGACGGGTACGCCGAGATGCTTGACGCCCCGTGTCCGGTCACGACCACCACGGTCGAGGACGTCACCGGAAGACCGGCACGGACGTTGCACCAGTGGGCTGTTGACCACGTCGCCGACTTCCGTTGACCCACCGTCCCCTGGCGGCGTTCTTCGCTCTCACTCGCAGGGGGAGTTGGGTGATGACGCGGCGCTGGCACGGGGTTGCCAGCGCTGTGACTGCCTAGGTTCGCCGGGTGGGTGGTCGTGGAGGTTGGGCGGGCGGTGACGTCCGTGCCAACTGTTGGAGGTGTGTGGCTGAGCCTGTGTGAGTGCGCAGGCTGACCGATCAGGAAGGGTAGGGGCAAGCCCAACCGGTTTCCGGCGAGTACCTACCGCCGCGCCCACGGTGTCACGGTGGCGCCTCCTTCCACGGCTGCTGCTCCGTCGGCGACGATCGGCTGTCGGGCGTCAACCGTCGCCGCAAGGGCACCGCCAACAGCGTGGCGGCGCGGAAGTCGATCCGCGCCGCCCGGCCCGACGACACACCGATCTACCTCGTCCTGGACAACAACCTCTCTGCCCACACCGGTGCGGACATCCGCCGCTGGGCGCAACGGCCGTCCGCCGCCAGTAGATGAAGAAGAACGAGGTCAGGGCGCAGAGCGGCAGACGGACCTGTACTCGTCCAAGAGGCGGAAGAACAGCCTCAGCGGGTCCTCTCCGTCGGCATGCCGCTCGATGGCATCAGCCCAGCCGCACGACATTGACCAGCCTCGACGAGCGCGCAACCACTCGGCGAACGGACCACCGGGCGACAGCGCGAAAGGCTCGTCGATCCCGTGAACGGACAGAGCCGTGGCATAGCCGATCAAGATGTTCTGCACGTCCCGCAGGCCCCCGGGCCCACCCACATGGACGGCCGCAGCCGGATCTGGTCCAAGACGTCTTGGACGTTCCGGCACTGATCGATCGGTCGCGGAACTTGTCCCCGATCAACTGACACGGACCGGAGTCTACGACCAGACCCGGTGGACCTCCCCGGTCACCGCACTAGAGCGCGCGGAGTGCGTTTCCCAGGTCCGGGCCGTAGGAGGCCCAGCACTGGATGTCCCCGGCGTCGGAGACCAGATCGCCGAGATACCAGGTGCCTTCGCCGTTGCCCTCGCCCTGGCCGTCGCCAGCACCGCCGTTGGCCCGGACCGCGCAGATGCCGTCGAGGTTGATCGCGTAATCGGCTTGGAGGGGCGTGCCGTTGTGGGTGACGGTTCCGACGGTGGTGAGGAGACGGGCTTGCGGGCAGCCGGTGAGGCGCTGGACGTCCGTCAACGTCCAGGGCGCGGGCAGGCGCACGCCGTGCGGTTCGTCGGGCCCGTCCTCCGGCTCGACGTCCGATGTGACGGCGGGGTTCGTTGAAGGGGCCATCAACTCAACTACCGCGTGGCCGAGGTGGGGGCGGACCCACTCTCCCTCGCGCTCCATGCCGAGGACGCCTCCGAGGAAGGCCATGTCCAAGGTTCCCGTTGGGGTCTCCCAGCGGAACGGGACCCGGGAGACGTGCGCGGGGAAGTCCTCCTCGGCGGTTGTGCCGGGCCCGAACGACCGCTTCGGGCGCGGCCCGTCGTCGGTGTACCGGTGGGCGAAGAACGCGGTGATCCACCCCGTGACCCGGTCGCCCCCCGAGGCCGACTCCCACTTGTAGAGGGAACGCCAGAAGTCCTGGTCGACACCCCATCCCGAGGCGGTCGCCCAGATCGCGTCCAGCACCGGCTGCAGCGCGGTGAACCACGGCCGCAGCCCTTCGAACCACTCCGCCAGTTCCTGTACCCGGGCCGCTAGCAGACGCCAGTCGCGGTCCGTACCCTCCAGCCGGATCCGCGGAATACCGCAGAGGGTCTGCCACCGGAAGCGGTAGTACGGGCTGACCACGTCCATCAGCGCCACCAGCATCGCCGTGGCTTCTGAGTCCGTGGTGGTGGAGAAGGTGGGCTGGAACAGGTCGGCGACCTCGTCACCGATCCGGGCGCGCAGTGGCTGTTGGACCAGGTTGATCGACCGCTCCCAGTCCAGGGGGGCGAGGTCGTCCCGTACGACGATGGTCTGACGGTGCCCGGGCGTCTCCGTGAAGATCCCCTCGTACGTCTCGGGGTTCAGCCGGACGTGTACGGCCACCTCGTGCACGACGGCGTACCAGAGGAGGTCGGGCGAGAGGCTCAGGGGGAGGTGAGCGGTGAAGCACGTGTGGAGGGCGCGGAGGAGGAGGCTGGAGGTGGGTTCGGGGGCGGTGAGGTCTGGGGTGGCGGTGTCTGGAGTGGGGATGGTTGGGGTGGCGGTGTCTGGGGTGGGGGTGTCTGGGGTGGGGATGTTTGGGGTGTCAGTGGACCGGCCTATGAGGCGGTCGGTGCTGCGGTGGTGAAAGCGTGCAGGTGGGTGGTCGCGGAGCACCGCCCGCAGGAAGCCCTCGTTGTCGATTTCGGCGAGTTCCGAGGCCAGCTCGGCGGCCTTTTGGTCTGCTTCGCTCTCTTCGTCCGCTTCATCCGCTTCGCTCAACGGCAGGTCGATCTCGAATGCCATCAGTCCCCCTTCCCATCCGCTCTCTGAACGGCGATCCGAATGGCCATCCACCCCCGGTGATCCAATCGGTGATCCGAACGGGATCCAAAGGGGAACCGAGCGGGATCCGAACGGTGATCTGAACACGGTGATCTGAACGGCGATCGTCCGTGATCCTAAAACGCCGACGGGCGAACACCGAACGCCCGGCAGGGCGCTGAACTCGGCATGTGTGCTCGGAGTCGACCAGCGCCCACTCCCCGTAGTGCCGGTCCCCGTAGTACTGGACTGGTCCCCGCAGTGCCGGGCCCCGTGTACCGGGTCCCGAAGTGCCGCGTCCGCGAGTCGACGTGCCGCACCGGATGCGACCCCGGTCCGTGGAGCAGAGCATGGCAGCAGGGAAGCCGGACCGGACGGAGCCGACCGGAGGTTTCGTATGAGTGCCCCCGACACGACACCCAGGCCTGACGACGTGCCGTCATCGAGCGATGCGCAACGTCCCGGCAGCAGACGCGATGTCAACCTCTTCCTGGGGTTCGCCCCCTGGATCGTTTTCGGCGTGGTGGCCAGCCCCAGCTCGTGGGGATTTGCCGCGCTCGCCGCGCTCATCACGGCGATCGGGACCAGCCTCCCCGACATCAGGCGCCGCAGCCTGAAGATCCTGGACATCGCCGGCCTGCTCTTCTTCGGCGTCCTCTGCATCCTGTCGCTGGTCCTCGACCGTCACGACCTGATCTGGCTGGAGACTTACGCCCAGACCCTGTCCGGCGCCGTCCTGGCCGCGGTGGCCTTTGCCTCGCTCGCCTTCATGCCGTTCACGGAGCAATACGCGCGGGAGTCCGTGCCCCGCGAGTACTGGGGGACCCCGCTGTTCCGGCATGTCAACCGGGTGCTGACGGCGGTGTGGGGTGCGGTGTTCCTGGCGACGGCTCTGCTCGGCGTCCTCGCGCTGCGCAGTACGTCGGGGGCAGACTGGCTCAACTGGGTCATTCCGATCGCCTTGCTTGTGGGTGCGGTCCGCTTCACGAGGTGGTATCCGGATCGGGCCCGGGCGCGAGCTCGGCAGTCGTCCGTCACATAGGCGTCTGCCACGTAGGGGCCCCCAATGCGTTCCGCCACGTAGGCGTCAGCGCGAGCCCCTCGTGGCTCCTCCCGTGGCTCTCCTCCTCCCGCGGCGCAGAGGCTCATCCATCGCCGAAACGTTCTCTCAAGGAGAGAGGCGGCGAGATTCACTCTCCCGTGTGCTGCGCCTCAATTCGAACACGTGATGCAATCTTCGTGTGACTCCTTCCTGCGCCTTCCCTGAAGATCTCGTGCAGGCTCAGCGTGCCTGGTACGCCGCGTACCGGGAGCTATCGCGCGAGAGAAACCCGTCCCAGACCACGGTGCTGCGTCGCAGGCTGCAGCAGCTGTCCGTGCGGATCGCCACGCACCCGTACTGGGCGAGCATCCCCGGTCGGGCCCCAGCTGCACGAATGGCCCTCAAGCAGCAAACCTGGGAGTGCGAGCCCGAGCCCGAGCCCGAGGAGGTCAGCTCGTGAGCGAGGGTCGGGTACGGGGGCGGCGTACGTGGGTGGGTAGTGCGGGTAGCAGGTAGGCAAGTTCTTCTTGACAATTCTCAAGTGTCAAGGCGTACTTGCCTTATGCCTCTTCCCGATCTGGATGACCTCATTGCGGAAGTAGACCGGACCTGCGATGCCGCGCACCGAGCTGGTGGGCAGGAACAGCCGGACTGGCTCGCACTGCTCACCGTGGCGGCGAATGTGGCCGGCCAACTCCAAGCACTGGCAGACGACTTGGTCGAGGACTATGTCGAGCACTGCCGGATGCACGGCAGCTCGTGGACGGACATCGGAACGGCGCTCGGCGTGACCAGGCAGGCGGTGCAGCAGCGCTTTCACGCGCCCCACAAGCGCTACGGTCCCGAGGCGATGACTGACGACCTCCGTCAGGCGATGGTGCATGTGAAGCAGGCCGCGGTGCATCACCGCAACAACTACATCGGGACCGAGCACCTGCTCTGGGGCCTCACCGCGGAGGACAACACGGCTACGCGTCTCCTGCGGACCGTCGACGCATCGCCCGAGGATCTGCACAAGGCCGTCGGGGCGCGACTGAGTATGGGGGCGTCGCAAGCGGCGGAGCGGATTGCCTGGACGCCCTACTCCCGTAAGGCCATGGCGATCGCGGAAGAGCGGGCCGAGGCTGCCGGTTCGGCGCGTATTGGCTGTGACCACCTGCTTCTGGGGCTCGCCCAGATCGATCGTGGGGTGGCCGCCGCGGTGCTCGGTGACGCGGGTGTGGATCTCGCGACTCTCGACGGGGCTATGCGTCTTTCTGGTTGACCTGGTTGACGTGGTTTACCTGGTTGACCTCGATGACTTGGCTGACCTGTTTGGTGACTTGGCCGACTGGGCTGATCCGGCCTCGGGGTGGCCTGGTTGACCAGAGGCCGAAGAAGCGGGTGATCCAGTAGCTGGAGCAGATGGAGTCGATGAAGTGCGCGGTTCCGGTCCGGCCGCATTGTTGGGGGCCCGCGCCCGGGTCGACCGGTGTGCCGTGGCCGATGCCCGGCACCCTGTTGACCTGGACGGCTACCGTGCCGTCCGTCGCCACATACTCCTGACTGCGGGTGGCGTTCGGGCCGATGGTGGAGGTGCGGTCCGGGGTCTGGCCGAGGCCGTGGACGGCCGTCCATTGGTCGCGCAGTTCGTCGGCGTTCCTCGGGGCGACGGTGGTGTCGTTGTCACCGTGCCAGATCGCCACGCGGGGCCAGGGGCCGGCATACGACGGGTAGGCGTCACGGACGCGTTGTGCCCAAGTGGCGGGCGTACGGTCGACGCCGGGGTTCATGCACGTGAACGGCCCGGTGTCCTTGGTGCAGTTGTAGGGGAGGCCGGCGATCACCGCTCCGGCCGCGAAGACGTCGGGGTAGGTGGCCAGCATCACCGACGTCATGGCGCCGCCCGCCGACAGTCCGGTGACGTAGGTGCGGGAGGGGTCCGTGCCGTAGGCGGTACGGGCGTACGCGACCATCTGCCGGATGGAGGCGGCTTCTCCCTGGCCGCGCTGGTTGTCGAGGGGCTGGAACCAGTTGAAGCACCGGCTGGGGTTGTTCGAGGAGGTCGTCTCGGCGAAGACCAGGAGGAAGCCGTACCGGTCCGCGAAGGTCGTCAGCCCCGAATTGTCGGCGTAGAGCTGGGCGCTCTGGGTGCAGCCGTGCAGGGCGACAACTACGGCTGGGTAGCTGGGTAGTTGGGGCGGCCGGTAGACGTACATGGAGAGGTTGCCGGGGTTGGTGCCGAAGTTGGGCACCTTTTCCAGGCTGATGGTCGGTCCTTCTTTCTCGGCGGCGCTGTGGCTGGTGCTGTGACTGTGGTTTTGGCTGGGGCTTTGGCTTTGGCTTTGGCTGGGGATGGGGCTGTGGTTGTGACGGTGACTGTGGTTGTGGGTGCTGTTGCTGCGTGTGGCCGTCGGGTGGGGGTGCTTGCTGCCTGCGGCCGGTGTGGCGGCGAGTAAGGCTCCGGCTGCAGCGGTGGCCAGGCAGGTGGCGGCCAGCCGGGGCGGGGGCGGGCGTCGGCCGCGGTGCCCTATCGGAGGGAACGGGTTCGAAGGAGCCTGCTGGTGGGGTGATGGCGGTGTGTGCGGTGGGGGAAGCGTCACCGTGACCTCCTGTGGCGACGACGGTGCGGGCCGGTGGCACGGAGCTCGGTGGGTGCGGGCGCGCCGCTGGGTTGCTGCTCACCGTACGAAAGGGCCACTACGGCGCGTCATGGTGCGAGTCGCCACAGTCCCCCGTTCCTCCGGTGCCGTGTGACGGTTGCGCCGGGATGGGGGCCGTGCTACCCGGGCGGAGGGGGAGGTGGAGGGGGAGGGGGAGGGGGTACGGGCCGAACCGCCGGATCCGGGTGAGGCGGTGATGCGTACCTGGCGGCGCGTACCCGGCGGCGTCGAGCGTGCGCGTCATGCGTGGGGGTCATGCGTGCGCGCGGGGGGAGAGGGATCAGTCAGCGCGGAGGAACGTGAGGATGGAGTCGGTCTGGTTGAGGAGGGCGTGGCCGGCCTCGGGCAGGACCTTCACGGTCGCGTGGGGGAGGCACTGACGTACACGCCGGGCGGTGTCCTCGGAGTCGAAGAAGGCGTCGCGGCTGCCGACCGTCACCAGCATGGGCATGGTCAGGCGGCGCAGCGCACTGTCGGGGAAGAGGGGGAGCCGCTCGGTGCGTGGCTTGAAGTGAGTGAAGGTCAGCATGACGTGGTCGAGGAGGTGCTGGACCTCGGGTGCTTCCAGGCCCGTGCCGGTCGCTACTGACCGGCGCACTCCCCGGCGTCCGAACGCGCGCAGGAGTACGGCCTTGAAGAGCCAGGCCGTCTTCTGCTTGCCCAGGCCGCCGGGGCAGAGCAGGGCCAGACGGGTCACCCGGTCCGGCCGGCGGGTGGCGTAGTCCAGCGCCACCCATCCCCCCAGAGAAATGGCGACGATCGCCGTGCGGGTGATGCCCAGATGTTCCAACACCTCGTCCAGCCACAGCGCATGGGCGTCGGAGGACAAGGGTGGGCGGGAGGTGGCGCTCAGGCCCGGTTCGCCTATGAGGTCGAGGGCGTACGTCCGGAAGTGCCGGGACCAGGAGGCGATGTCGTCCTGCCACATCGTGGTGTTCGCTCCCGAGCCGTGCAGCAGGAGTACGGGCGGCGCGTCCTTCGGACCGGAGACGAGGACGAAGGTCTCGCCTTCGCGGGTCGGTATCCGTATCTCCTCGGCGGGTACCGGCCAGGCTTGGAGCATCTCCCGATAGCGCTGCTGGATCTCCCTCGCGCCGGCTTCGGTCTTGTAGATCGAGCTCGCGTTAGCGCTAGCGCGAGCGTCCGTGCCGGTGCCGGTGCCGGTACTGGTGCGGGTGCTGGCGCTGGTGGTGTTGGGGCTCGGGTTTGTGCTCGTGTTCATGAGGTGAGCACTCCTTCCATGTAGTCGAACAGCCGGGCAGTGTCAGCCAGACCGCCCAGGACGATGACCTTCAGACGGGCCCTTTCCTCGTCGTAGGCCGTCTCGATCCGGAGTGGCGCATGGCCCGGGCCGCGGTTGGTGGCCAGGCTCATCAGCAAGCTGGTCAGTCGGCCGGCCGTCTCGAAGCTGATCGCGTCGATCTCGACGATGCTTGAGACCTCGGTGTGCTGTTGCTGTCGTTGGCGTTGTTGCTGCGGTCGCCGCCCGTCCGCTTCGCCCAGGGGCGCAGGTGCGGGACGGCCGGTGAAGGCTTCCAGGTCTTCGTGGGCGATGCGGTACTGCTTGCCGATGCGGACTGCGTGGAGACGTCCGTCCCGCACGTAGTTCCGGATGGTGCGGACATGCAGGCCCAAGTGCTCCGCCACTTGTTCCACGGAGTAGAAACGATCAGGCATGAACGTACCTTAACTTCCCCTATCTGTAAGCGCAATGAGGAAGTTTGAGGAATGTGAGGAAGGGTGGGGAGGGGATGGGGGAGGGGCGCGGAGAGGAGCGGAGGGCAGAGGAGGGAGGGGAGTTGGAGGGGAGAGAAACGGAGGGAAAGGGAGGGAAAGGGAGGGAAAGGGAGGGAAGCGGAGGGGGAGCGCTAGGGGCTGGTCCCAGTGGCTGTGAGCCATCTCGGTGGCCGTGCGGGGAAGTCGGGTGGCTGTGCAGCCGGTTGGGGGCGAGGTGGCGCCACGATGGGGCGATGGAGGAGAGAAACTCTCGGGATGCCACGCCGGGCAGGGCGCTGCGCACACCGCGGGCGGCCGGGGCGGCGGGAGTGCTGGCGGCGCTGCTGCTGGCGGCCGTACTCACGATCGTCCGCATCAGCCTGCCCGCCGCGATTCCGGCCCACCCGAAGGACTGGCCGTCCCGATGCTCCCACCGTCAGATCCTGGAGACCGCCCTGGGCCTGTTGCCGTTCGCCGGAATCTTCTTCCTGTGGTTCATGGGCGCCGTACGGGACTACATCGGGCGCACGGAGGGGGGGCGTGGGCCATACGGTGAACGCCGTGCCCGGAAACGGCGACGGGCGGGCGGAGAACAGGTTCTTCGCGACCCTCTTCTTGTGCAGCGGGCTGATGTTCACCGCGTTGGTGCTCGTGGCGGGGGCCGCCGCCGGCGGCCTGCTCGCCATCACCGGCAACGTCCCGGCGGGCGCGCAGAACCTTTGGACCTACGGGCGGACGACGCTCACCCTGCTGGCGAGCTACGCCATGCGGATGGCCGCGGTGTTCGCGCTGTCCACCACGACCATCGGACTCGGTCTGCGGGTCTTCCCGCGGTGGCTGGCGTGGCTCGGCTATGCGGTCGCGCTCGTGCTGCTGTTCGTCGTGGGTGCCGTTCCCTGGACCGAACTGACCTTTCCCGTCTGGATGCTGGCCACCAGCACGTACGTCCTGGTGGTCTCCTCCCGTGCCCGGAGGTGAGGGGGTCGGCCAGGAGTGGGCAGGGGAGGCCGGGGAGGTGGGGAGTGGGCCGCCGGTGCGGGGAGGAGGGGGTGGCCGGTGCGGAGGCGGTCGTCAGGTCGACGGCGTCGCTGAGTACGAGGACGCCGCCCGGGGCGAGCAGTGAGCTCAGCTTATGGATCATGCGTCGCCACGGGCGGAGATGCATCAGTACGAAGCGGGCGTGGACGAGGTGGAAGCGGCCGGGGTCGAAGTCGAGTGCGGTGACATCGGTGGCCTGGGCCACGAGCCCCGGAGGGGGATCGGCGGTGAGGAAGCGGGTGTCACGGTCGACGGCCAGTACGGAGGTGACATCCGCCGACTCCAGGAGCCACCGGGCGACGGTGCCGGTCCCGGCGCCTACGTCGAGGCAGTGCCAGCCGGGGCCGGGGCCCAGCGCCGTCAGCCGTGCGGTGCTCACCGCGTCGTAGGCGAGCGCTCCCAGGTCGATGCGATCGGCCTCGCCGGCGTCCTCCGGGCGGAAGGTGTCCTCACCGCAGTGGCCGGCAACAGCTCCGTAGTGCCCGGCAATAGGCCTGGCCGGCCCATCCGATGGCCGGGCCCCTTGCCGTTCCCCTTTAGTGCGGGCCCCTCCCGTACGGGCCCCTTCAGTAGGGGCCCCTCGGTATGCGCCCTCTCCGCACGCGTCCTTTCCGTTCGCGCCCTTTCCGTACGCACCTCTCCAGTATGGCGGCGGGGGTCAGGGCTTTCCTGCTGTGGTGACCGGGCGGAGCTCGTCGGTACGGCCCGTTTCCGACCGGCCGCCGTGCGTGGGTGCCCTGCCGCCCTGCCCAGGTGCCCGGCCGCCTTCTGCGCGTGCCTCACCCTCCTTCCCCGTACGCGTCCGGTGATCGGGTTCGCGTGGGGCGCTGCCGTTCTCTTCGCCGGCGTGCTGACCGGTTCTGGCCGGGGAACTGCCGTGACGTCGTAGGAACAGGTGGAGGAGGGCCAGCAGGACGGCGGTGGCCAGCGCGCTGTGCCAGAGCAGGGCGTCCAGGCGGTGCGCCGAGAGGTACGCGCCTGCGGCGACGGCCGCCAGGGCGCACACCGCGCGGTCGACGAGGCTCTCGACGGACAGCAGGGTGGCGCGGGGCGCGCCCGCGGGGACCGCGTCGTTGACCAGCTTGCGCTGGAGGGGAGACGCCAGACCGGTGACGGCGGCGAACACGCACAGCAGCGCGACGGCCGTCCAGGGACCGCCGAGCGTACTGCCCGCCAGAGCCGCCGCCATCGCGAGGCTGAGCAGCGACACCCACGCCACCGGGGAGAGCCGCGAGCTGAGCCATTGCGGACGGGCCGAGGCCACCGCCTCGGCGACGGTCATGGCGGCCAGTACGGTGCCGTGCGAGCTTTCGCCGATGCCGTGGTCGAGCAGGACCGGCTGGAAGAGATTGACCTGGCAGATGCGGGAGAGCGTGAACAGGGCCACCCCCTGCACCATGACCAGGGCGAGCCAGGGCGTGCCGCGGACGGCGCGGAGGGCGGCGGCCGCCTCATGGCGCGTGGTGCGCTTCCGGCCCGCGGCGGGGGCGGCCGCGGCCTGGCGGGGCAGCAGTACGGCGCAGACGAGGGAGCCGCCGGCGCTGGCCGCGCTCAGGACGTACGGCGCGGAGTGCGCCAGGGCCATCAGCGGTCCGAGCAGCGGCCAGCACAGCACCTTCGCGGCGAGGCCGAGCGCCCGGGCCTGGCCCTCGGCCTTCAGGTAGTGGGCGCCCGCGCCCTCGGCCCGCAGGCCCTCGTAGAGATAGGCACTGGCCGCACCGGAGGTCAGGGAGCGGCCGGCGGCGATGAGCAGGAAGTGGACGAGGAAGCCGGTGTAGCTGGGGGCCCAGACCGGGGCGAGATTGGCCGCGGTCATGACGACCGCGCCGGCCCGCAGGCAGTTGCGGGTACCGATGCGGTCGGCGACCAGTCCGGTGGGGATCTCGAAGAGGCAGAACGCGGTGTAGTAGATGCTCTGGATGCCGAAGATCTGGCCGTCGGTGAGTCCCGCCTGCCGTTGGTAGGCGTAGAACACCGGCATCCACCAGAGCAGGTTGAACAGGAGCTGGAAGCCGTTGTTCAGGCGGATGATGCGGCGGGCCCGGGGCGGCAGGGGCGGCGGCGCGGCGTCCGTCGTGGTCTTCGCGCGCTCGCCGGCACGACTGCGGTCCCGGGGGCCGGGGAGGTGGCGGCTCACCTTGCGTAGGGGCGGATCTGGACCAGGTGGAAGGAGCCCTGATCGGTCATCAGCCATTCGATGTCCAGCGGCCGGTCCACGTCCGCGCCGCCGTCAACGTCCCTGTGCACGTTTCCGTGCACGTTTCCGTCCACGCCGCCGTCCACGCCGCCGTCAACGTCCCTGTGCACGTTTACGTCCGCGTTTACGTCAACGTCCCCGTCCCCGTCCCCGTCCGAGCCCGGGGCTGCGGAGTCGGTGCCGCTGAAGTGGGACTGCAGCAGCCGGCCGGTCAGGGCGAGGTGCGCCAGTCGTTCCCGGGTGGCGGCCGGCAGGTCCTCGGTGGACGAGCCCAGCGCGACGGTACGGCCGCCGCCTTCGACCGTGTTGTACAGGTACTGCAGCGGCAGCGCGGTGCCGTCGACGACGTTCTCCGGGGAACCGGCCGAGCAGTTGAGGTAGACGTTGCGGAAGTCCGCGCGCCGGGTCGGGTTGCAGGTCACCAGCACGCCGCCGAGGTCCGCGGGCTGATAGCGCTGAATGATCACGCCCATGTAGGTGTCGTCGGGAGAGATGCCCGCCTGGTGGCGCAGCCGGACGCTGCGCGGCGACAGCAGGGAGGCCCACACCCGGCGTACCGCGGCGAGGAGTTCGTCCGCGCCGTACACCGCCGTGACCGAGTCGTACACCCCCGCCGCCGAGAACCCGGGCAGGTCCTCGGCGTTGGAGGACGAGCGGACCACGAGCCGGCCGGTGCCGGACGGATCGGAGGGCAGAGCCTGGGGGACGGACGTGATGGCGCGGGCCACGTCGTCGGGCATCGGGGCGGTGTGCTGGATGAGGTCCTGCAGCCGCCGACAGAGCGGGTCGATCCCGTCGTTCCCCTCGATCCCGTCGTTCCCCTCGATCCCGTCGTTCCCTTCGATCGCGTCGATGCCGTCGCTCCCATGGATCCGCTCGATCGCGCCGATCACGTCGACCGTTGTGCGTTCCAGGGCGGCCTTCAGCTCGCTGATGCCCTGCTGTATGGCGGGGGAGGACATGAGGAAGCGGTGCTGCAGGGCGAACGGGAGGGCGATGCCGTCCGGAGCGGTGACCGTGGCGCGGACGAAGTCCCGTGCGGCAGCGCGGAGTTCCGCGCTGAGCGCGGCGTCTCGCGTGCCCTGCGGAAGGCGGGAAGGGTGGGAAAGGCCCAGGCGGGCGGTGAGGTGGGCGTAGAGGTTCGCCCGGGGTGGCCTGGGGCGGCCGTAGTAGGCGGTCAGGTCGACGGTGTGGTCGGACGGCTCACCGGCCTGACCGGAGTGACCTGCCTGACCAGCGTGCATGCCTTCACCATTGGCCAGGACGTGATGCAGCTCCCCGAGGTTGGCCGCCTTGGTGCCGTAGCGGTTCTGGTCGGTGCGGCGAAGCCGGTGCAGGGGCAGCGCCGGTATGTCGGCGTGCAGAAGCGGGGGTTCCAGGCGGATCCGGTGCGCCGGACGCCGGTCCGACGCGTTCGGCGCCGGTGTCCGGGCGGGCGCAGCGGACGCCGGGGAGAGCGCCGGTGCCGGCGCCTGGGGGAGGCGTTCGAGGGTGATGTCGTCGTCCTGCACCTCGTAGCGGACCCATGCGTCCGCGAGCCCCTCCGCCGCGATGAGCTGGTCCAGGTCGCGGATGACGGCGTTGGGGATGCCCCAGCCGGAGGCGAGGACGTTGGTGTGCGAGAGCGGGGTGGTGGGCGCGGTGTTGATGAAGCCGGCGACCCGCGGTACGTCGTCGGGCAGGCACGGCATGGCGACGATGTCGGACCCGCCGAGCGCGCCGGCACCGGCCGCGTACTGCGCGTACTCCTGGGCGGTACGGAAGTGGCGCAGCCGGCCGACGGCCTCGCCGGAGTTGAGCGGGGTGCGGGTGCGGCTGCCGAACAGCTGGTGACTGAGGATCCGCGGCACCCGGACGTCACTGATCGCGCCGAGGGCGTGCTCCTGCCCGTGGTTCGCCGGCTTCAGCAGCAGCGGCAGCCGGCTGTCGAGCCGGTGGCGGACGAACGTGTAGAACTCCTCCAGCATCGGGCCCGTCATGGTGTCCGCCTCGGTCGTCTCCAGCACGAGGAAGGAGCGCCCTCGGCGGGCGTCGGGCACCCGGGTGCCCGTCGTCGCACGCGTCGCACCCGCCGGCCCCGCACCCGTGTCGCTGTGGAGGGAGAGCACGCCCAGCAGGAACCTGCGCTCCGGGTCGGCGTAGACCGAGGCGTTGAACGCGTCCAGGCAGGAGTCGAGTTCCGCCAGCTCCATGCCCAGGATGCGGGTGGCGATGTAGTCGACGTGGAAGGGGTGGACGGCGGCGTCCAGCAGGTGCCAGGTGCCCTCGGCGCGGTCGACCACGACCTTGACGTAGGGGTGGCCGGCCAGGGTGCCGCAGAGGGTGCGGAAGAGCGGGAGGGCCAGGTGCGCGCCGACGGTCGTGCGGTCGACGGCTGCCGTGTGGTCGTGGGCGGTGGTGGCGGGGGCGGCAGTGAGGGTGGTGATGGTCATGAGCGTGCCTCCGCGGTCTTCGTCGTGAACGGCCTCTCGTGCTGGTCCTCGTGCGGCTCCTCCTGGGGGAGCACGGTCGGCAACGCGTCCACCAGGGTCCGGAAGTCGCGGAGCACGGTTTCGGGGTCGGTGGCGGACAACAGGCACAGTGCCGCCATCGTGTTGGCGCCGGCGGCGGGGTCGTACACCGGGACGGGGGCCCCGTCCGGGAGCGAGTTCTCGGCCACTACGGACAGTTGGCTGCCGGCGCTGAGCGGTACCGCGTCCCGCACGGTCGGGAAGTCCCACCGCCGCCGGTCCGGCCAGGCCGCACCGGCGCCGTCCACGGCCAGCACGACGAAGGAGCCGGCCGCGCCGCGCGCCTCCTGCGGGGTGAGCGCCCGGGCGGGCCAGGACACCGGGCGGCCCAGCAGGTGGTCGACGAGCATGCCGATGAGGTCCAGGCCGAAGACCTCCTCGATCTGCGGAACGGTCATCGCCCCGCCGAACCGGGCGGCGGTCTCGATGACCCACATCCGGCCGTCCGCACCGAGCTTGATCTCGGTGTGCGTACCGCAGTTCTCCAGCCCCAGCGCGTCGACTGCCTCGCGTGCGAGGGCCACGACGCGCTGCTGGGCGTCGGCCGGCAGCGCGGCCGGGGTGATGCCGGCGCGTTCGGTGAACGGTTCCACCGTCGGCATCCGGCCACTGAGGCAGACCGGTCGGAACACGCCGTCGACGACGACGCCCTCGACGCTGACGTAGTCGCCCCAGCCCGGCTGGTCGAACCAGCCGTCCGCGGTGCCCGGCACGATCTCCTCGACCAGGAAGTCGGCCCCGGCGTCGGCCACGTGCAGCTCGGCGTAGCCCAGTTCGGCGGATTCCGCCATCACCTCACGGGCCCGCTGCCAGGCGGCCGGTACCTCGTCGGCGGAACGGATGATCCGGTGGGCGGTGGAGCCGGCGCTCCAGGCGGCCTTCAGCAGTACGGGGAGGCGGAGGGCGGCGGCCGCGTCCTGCAGCTCCCGCTCGTCGGCCACCGGGCGGAACCGCGGCTGGGAGATGCCCCGCCGGCTCCAGGTCCGGCGCATCAGCCGCTTGTCACGGGCGAGCGCACAGGAGGCGCCGGCGCCGGCCAGGCCGAGCTTCTCGCAGGCCTCGGCGACCGCGACGACCGCGTACTCGGAGAGGGTGACGACGGCGTCCGCGCCCACGGCCTGGGCACGGGAGACGATCAGGGACACCAGGTCGCCGCGCTCGGGCCCGGTGGCGGTCCGCACGGACGCGCACCGGCGCTCGGCGGCGGCGGCGGTGGGCGGCAGCGTGCTGAGCGCCAGCAGGTGCACTGCCGACCGAGCGGCGACCCGTGACAGGGCATACCCCAAGGGCGGACCGCCCTTGGCATACACGAACAGCACCGTGCTCACTGAAATCCGACTCCTTCACAGGCGGGGGAGGGGCCGTGTAACGGCCGTTGACGACGCGGCGGCTGACGCTCGGACGCGGTACCTCCAGAGAACCAGCCGGAGGGTGCCGGATCCGCCGCCACGGGCGCCGAACGCTTAGGCAAATGCCAGAGTTGTGGAGTTCGCCGGGCGGCTGTGAAGGTCCTGTGATGCCGTATGGGGTCCTGCACCGTACGGCCGTCCGCCCCTCAGATCGGCCGAGACCGGCCCGCCCCGCACCCAGCAGATCGGCCGAGAAGCGGGCATACGGCGTGACGGCGGGGGATACGCATGCTCGGGGGGCCAGCGTCTCGGCGTACGGGGCACGTCGGCGCGCGAAGCCGGCCCGGCGTGAGCCGGTCCGGCACGTGAGGTGGCCCACCCGCGCCCCGCCCAGCTCTTCGTCGCTTCGTCACAGAGAGGCCGTCGTGGACGAGACCGGTCTGAAGTCGCTGCTCCAACACCTCCCGGTGTCCTGGTGGGAGGCCGACCGCGAGCTACGGGTGATCGACAGCGGAGGAGGGGCCTTCGACGACGCCCGCACCGCCCAGCGCTTCCTCGACACCGTCACCGACCCGTCGCAGGCCACCGGCCACGGACGGGCAGCCGACCGCGCGCGGGCCGGCAACCACTGGCGGGCACGGTTCGACGGCCGGCTCTTCGACGTGAACTGGCCCCTCGGCCCACTCCGGCAGGACCGCCTCCGCGGCATCGCCGTCGAGATTTCCGGCGCGGACCGGGACCCGGCCCCGCCCTCCGCCGCCCCCGCACCCCTTCCCTCCCCTCCGGCCGCCCTCCGCCGCTACGACGCCTTCGCCGACCTCGCCCCCGCCGCGGCCTTCATCCGTGACCCCGACGGGCGCTACCTGTGGGCCAACCACGCCTACGCGCACCTCTACGGCACCACCCCCGAGCAGGTCATCGGCAAGGACGTACGTGAGGTCGACGCCCCGGCCGACGCCGACCGGGTGCTCGCCCTGGACCAGGAGGTGCTGGCCCGCGGCAAACCGGTGCGGCACACCCTCACCTACCACCGTGCGGACGGCACCACCGGCCACGCGGCCGGCCACCGCTTCCCCGTACGCGAGGGAACCCAGACCTGTGTGGCCGGTATCTACATCGACATCAGCGACCACACCCGAGCCCTCCACCAGCGCCAGCAGGCCGAGGAGAACCTGTACGCGCTGCGCGACCACAGCGGACTGCCGTGCGCCCTGATCTCCGCCGGCGGACGGATCCTCCAGGCCAGCGCGGCGGCCGCCGAACTCCTGCAGACCCGGCTCTCCGACCTCGTGGGCCGCCGGGCCCACACGCTGCTCGCACCGGCCCCGGAGTTACCCGCACTCCGGCGGAGTTGGCACGCCCTGATAGCCCGCCGCAGCCGGCGCATCCAGACCTCCACCGTCCTCCTCGACGACCGCGGCCGCCAGCGCCGTGCCCAACTGCACCTCACCACCGTGGGCCGGGGGCCGTCCCGCGCCGCCAGCGTCTGGGCAGTGATCACCCACCAGAGCCTCGCCCACGAACCCCATCCGCCGCTGACGGCGAGTCAGGTGCGTATCCTCTCCCTCCTCGCCGCAGGCCGCAGCAACGCCGAGATCGCCACCTCCCTCCGGCTCTCCCGCCAGACCGTCGACTACCACCTCAGCCGCCTGCGCGACCTGCTCGACGCCCCGACCCGGTGCGCCCTGGTCGCCCGCGCCTACGTCCTCGGCATCCTCGCCCCCCAGTCCTGGCCACCCCGCTCGGCAACGGCCGGCCATCCACAGAGCGCCACGTGAGGGACGGCGGCGCGACCTCACGGCAGACAACCGCGCTGCCGTGACCCACACCATGGTCGTGATCCTCACCACTGGGGTGGTCCTCGATGCTGCGCTCCCGCCACGGGACCGGCATCCTGATCCAACTCCCAAGGCACACCGTGGCACTTGACCAGGACAGGATGGGCCCCATGGCAACCGATGACCACCCGACCGGCTTCGACCGCGACACCTTCACCCACGACGGAGTCACCCGCGAGATCCTGCGGCGCGGTACCGGTCCGGCGGTGATCGTGATGGCGGAAATACCGGGGATCACGCCCAAGGTGCTGCACTTCGCAGAACGGGTGGCCGCGATCGGCTGCACCGCCGTGCTCCCGGTGCTCTTCGGCACGCCCGGCCGGCCTGCCGACTTCGCGGCCGGCCGTCGGCTCAAGTCCGTTACGTACGTGGCCTCGTCCATGGGAAAGGTCTGTGTGAGCCGCGAATTCACCACGCTGGCCACCGGGAAGTCCTCCCCCGTGGTGACCTGGCTACGGGCGCTGGCCGCCCATGAGCACCAGCGCTGCGGCGGTCCCGGCGTCGGGGCCGTCGGCATGTGCCTCACCGGCGGCTTCGCCCTGGCCATGGCCGTCGACGACCGCCTCGTGGCCCCCGTGCTGTCCCAGCCCTCCCTGCCCTTGCCCCTCACCAGGAGCCGGTCCGCCGGGATCGACATCTCCCGCGAAGACCTCGCCGCCGTCCGCACCCGCTGCGAACGCGACGGCCTTCAGGTCATGGGGCTGCGCTTCCGCACGGACCGGCTGGTGCCGGGGGACCGGTTCGCCTTCCTGCGCCGGGAACTCGGCGAGGCGTTCGTCGCCGTGGAACTCGACGACGACGCCGCGAACCCCGATGCCGTGCTGCGGCCGCACTCCGTGCTCACCGAGCACCTCATCGACGAACCGGGCCAGCCGACCCGCGCAGCCCTGGACGGCGTACTCGACCTGTTCCGCAACCGCTTGCTGGAGGGGAGGGGCACCACCCCCACCGCCGCGACGGAGACGCCGGCCACTTAGGGAGGCTGGCCCCGTGGGGGGCCGCCGTGCCGGCCCGGTGCAATCCGGGCCGGCAGTGGACGAGTTGCCTACGGGCGGGCGTACGGCCGGGTCATGATCTCCATGTTGTGGCCGTCGGGGTCGGTGAAATACGCGCCGCGGCCGCCGAAGAGGCGGTTGATCCGGCCGGGTTCGGTGTGGTGGGGGTCGGCGAAGTAGGTGACACCGACCGTTTCCAGACGGGCGATCATGGCGTCGAACTGCGCGTCCGGTACGAGGAAGGCGTAGTGCTGCGACTGGATCGGTTCGTCGCGCTTCTCGTAGTAGTCGAGGGTGACGCCGTTGCCGAGATCGACGGGAAGGAAGGGGCCGAACGGTGCGCCGACCTTGACGCCCAGGATCGCGGCGAGGAACTCGGCCGACAGGTGGCGGTCACTGGCGTAGACGGCGGTGTGGTTGAGCTGGGCGATGGTCGTCGGCAGCTCGGACGTGGCGGAATGCGGCTGCTGGTCGTACGGCATGGATGAATGTCTCCAGGTCTTGGGAAGTGCTGGTTCTGGGCGCCGCGTGGGGGCGCCGGGAGCGAGGTAAGACGAGGAGAAAGGGGGGCGGGGCTCGTGCCCGCCTCGGGCTCACGCCGAGGCCGGGAGCCTCACTGATGAATGGCCCATGGCCGACCCGGCAGTCACCCGGCAGACATTAATGATCATCGGCCGCCGATGCAACGTCGTTTCCCGCAAAGGTCATGCACTTCCTTCGCAAAGTAGGACATTTGATCCCTCGGTCGGTCATGGGGTCGATGGCGGGATCCCGTTCAGGCGGGACCGCTTGAATGATCAAAAAGACGAGGGGTTAGCATATGAGCACCGCCTAGCTCGAAAGATAAACCTGTGACTGTCAACGACGACTCGTTCACCAACTGGAAGAACCGCGAGGAGATCGCGGAGTCGATGATCCCGATCATCGGGAAGCTGCAGAGGGAGCGGGACGTCACGGTCCTGCTTCACAGCCGCTCCTTGGTGAACAAGTCGGTGGTCAGCATCCTCAAGACGCACCGGTTCGCCCGGCAGATCGCCGGTGAGGAGCTCTCGGTCACCGAGACGATGCCGTTCCTGCAGGCCCTCACCACGCTCGACCTCGGTCCGTCCCAGATCGACCTCGGCATGCTCGCCGCGATGTACAAGACCGACGACCGCGGTCTCTCGGTGGCGGAGTTCACCGCCGAGGCCGTCGCCGGTGCCACGGGTGCCGACAAGATCGAGCGCAGCGCACCGCGCGACGTCGTCCTCTACGGCTTCGGCCGCATCGGCCGTCTCGTCGCCCGCCTGCTCATCGAGAAGGCCGGCTCGGGCAACGGCCTGCGGCTGCGTGCCATCGTCGTGCGTGGGGGAGGTGAGCAGGACCTCGTCAAGCGGGCCTCGCTGCTGCGCCGTGACTCCATCCACGGCCAGTTCCAGGGCACGATCACCGTCGACGAGGCGAACAGCACGATCATCGCCAACGGCAACGCGATCAAGGTGATCTACGCCAACGACCCCTCGGAGGTCGACTACACGGCGTACGGCATCAAGGACGCCATCCTCATCGACAACACCGGCAAGTGGCGGGACCGCGAGGGCCTGTCGAAGCACCTGCGCCCCGGTGTCGAGAAGGTCGTCCTGACCGCCCCGGGCAAGGGTGACGTCCCGAACATCGTGCACGGCGTCAACCACGACATGATCAAGCCGGACGAGCAGATCCTGTCCTGCGCGTCCTGCACCACCAACGCCATCGTCCCGCCGCTGAAGGCGATGGACGACGAGTACGGCGTGCTGCGCGGTCACGTGGAGACCGTCCACTCGTTCACCAACGACCAGAACCTGCTGGACAACTACCACAAGGCCGACCGCCGCGGCCGCTCCGCGCCGCTCAACATGGTCATCACCGAGACCGGCGCGGCCTCCGCCGTCGCCAAGGCGCTGCCCGACCTCAAGGCGCCGATCACCGGTAGCTCGATCCGCGTGCCGGTGCCGGACGTCTCGATCGCGATCCTGAGCCTGCGGCTCGGCCGCGAGACCAGCCGCGAGGAGGTCCTCGACTACCTCCGCAACGTATCGCTGGCCTCGCCGCTCAAGCGCCAGATCGACTTCACCAGCGCCCCCGACGCGGTGTCGAGCGACTTCATCGGATCGCGCCACGCCTCGAT
Organism: Streptomyces sp. NPDC021749; assembly: GCF_040640655.1. Taxonomy (NCBI): domain Bacteria; kingdom Bacillati; phylum Actinomycetota; class Actinomycetes; order Kitasatosporales; family Streptomycetaceae; genus Streptomyces; species Streptomyces sp. NPDC021749. The sequence continues at coordinate 44,429 of NZ_JBFACE010000010.1, forward strand.
CGTGGACGCCGGCGCCACCAAGGTCGACGGCGACAACGCGATCCTCTACCTCTGGTACGACAACGAGTTCGGCTACTCGTGCCAGGTCATCCGCGTCGTCCAGCACGTCTCCGGGGTGGAGTACCCGACCTACCCGGTGCCGCCGGCGGTCTGACCCCCGCGGACCGGATCTCTCCGGTCGCCCTGATCCGGCCTGTCTTCCGGTCTCCCGGAAGGCAGGCCGGCGGTGTTTCCGCGGAGCGGTGGACCGGCATGGGCGATCATGGCAGCGGTACAACGGAGAAGCGGCACAACGGACTTCGAGGGGTGGACGGGCGTGACGGAATCGGGGCGGGGCGCGACGGCGCGTGGCGAGAGCGGGGGCGGGGCAGCGGAGGCCGCAGGACAACGGCGGATTCTCCTCCTCCTGACGGTGGCGTGCCTGGCCTATGCGGTCGACCTGGTCAGCAAGCTGGCCGTGGTGGCGAAGCTGGAGCACCAGGCACCGGTGAACGTGATCGGTACCTGGCTGCAGCTGGACGTGACACGCAACTCCGGTGCGGCGTTCGGTATGGGCGGCGCGAGCACCATCGTCTTCACGGTGATCGCGGTGGCCGTTTCCCTGGCGATCGTTCGCCTGGCGCGCCGGCTCTACAGCGTCCCGTGGGCGATCGCCCTGGGCCTCCTGCTGGGCGGGTCCCTGGGCAACCTGACGGACCGTCTCTTCCGCGCGCCCGGCCGGTTCCGCGGCGCGGTGGTCGACTTCATCTCCGTCCGCGGCTTCAGCGTGATGAACCTCGCCGACTGGGCGATCGTCTGCGGGGGCGTCCTGATCGTGTTCTTCTCGTTCCGAGGGTGGGAGCTGAACAACGTCCGCGAAGGGGCGCATGACGAGGACGCGGCCGCACCCGCCCGGCCCTGACCGCACCCTCGGTGACGGGGGCGGCGCACGGGGTCACCACCTGGGCCGCCGGGCCCGCCTCTGCGCACACTGGAGGTATGGGCCGGTCGACCGTGCGCGAGGAGACGGCGGAGCGTGACGACCTGCTGGCGGCAGCCGTCGTCAAGGCCGTTCAGGGGCCGGGTGCCTACGCCGGGAGCGTCTTCCTGCGCTCCCGCGACCGGCGCTCCCTCGTGCTCGCCGCGACCTGCGGGGTGCCGCCGTCCCTGCTGGGCGGCTGGAGCCTGATTCCGGTGAGCAGCCCGATACCGGTCGCCGTGGCGTACGGCTCCGGGCGCACCATCCATCTGACCGACGCCGACGAGACCATGCGCCGCTTCCCCCAGCTCGCGGTGGCCCTGCCGTACGCCTTCGGCTCCTGCTCCGTACCGGTCGGGGCGGGCGGGGAGACCTTCGGGGCACTCGCGGTCGTCTGGGCCGCGCCGCCCGGCAGCGGCGGGCTGACCAAGACCCAGCGCCGCCACCTGCGGGCCCTCGCCAACCGCCTCGGGGCCTCCCTGGCAGCCTTCCGCGCCCGTACCGGCGACCCCCTGGAGTGCGATCCGGACACGGCCCCGGTCGAGTCCCCCGCCCCGTCCGCCCCCGCGGTCCGGGCCGGCCTGTTCGACTGGGACCTGGCCACCGGTGCCCTGACCGCGGACGACGAGTTCTGCGCGATCTTCGGCCTCGACCCGGAAACCTTCGACGACCGGGTGGGCACCCTGGCCGCCCGTCTCCACCCCGGCGACCGTGCCGCGTTCCGTGCCGCCTTCCGCGCGGCGTCCGACGAGGGGCGGATCACGTCCCGGCCGCTGCGCGTACGCGAGGCCGCGGGCGCCGGGCCGGGCGGCGGCACGGACGGCGGCGGTGAGGGGCACGGCAGCGGCGAGGGATACCACAGCGTGGCGCTCTGGGGCCGGGTGCCCGATCTGCCGGACGACCGGGCGCGCGCCCACCTCGTCGGTGTGGTCATCGACGCACGGGCCGGCCGCGCGGCGGCCGCGGCGGTCGAGCGCCTCCGGGACGGACTGTTCTCCCTGACCCCCGACGGCCGGGTCAGCTACGCCAACCGCAGCCTGGAGCAACTGCTGGACGTCAAGGGCGAGGAGGTGATCGGGCAGTGCCTGTGGGACGCCCTGCCGTGGCTGTCCGATCCGGCGATCGAGTACCAGCACCGGTCCGCGATGATCTCGCAGACGCCGACGTCCTTCCTCGTCCGCCGCCCGCCCGACCAGTGGCTCGCCTTCTCCCTCCATCCCGACCCGAACGGCGTCACCGGCCGGGTCGTCCCCACCGGCCGCCCGGCCGCCTCCCCCGAGCCCGCCGCGCCACCCGCCGCAACCGCACCACCCCGGCCCGCCCCGCCGGCCGGAGCGTCATCGACTCCGCCGGCCCACGCGACGGCTGTGTCGGCGGCCGCCGCACCGGCCCGCCTGGGCGTCATGTACCACGTCCTGCAACTGGGCAGCGCACTGACCGAGGCGGTCACCACCCACCAGGTCTGCGAAGTCGTCGCCGAGCAGCTCCTCCCGGCGTTCGGCGGTCAGCAGCTCGCCCTCTACTCGGTCCGTGACGGCACGATGCACCTGATCTTCCACACCGGCCACCACGAACACTTCCTCGACTGGCTGGAGGGCATGCCGCTGCACGCGCCGCTGCCCGGCACCGAAACCCTGACCTCCGGCATCCCGCTCTTCATCGAGTCACAGCAGAGCCTCTCCCAGGGCTACCCCGGCATCCCGATCGGCGGCGTGAACTCCTGGGCGTACCTCCCGCTGATCGCCTCCGGCCGCCCCGTCGGCACCTGCGTCCTCGGCTTCGACGAGGTCCATCGCTTCACGCCCAAGGACCGCAGCGTCCTGACCGCGCTCGCCGGACTGATCGCCCAGGCACTGGAACGCGCACGGCTCTACGACTCCGAGTTCGCCCTCGCCCGCGGCCTCCAACAGGCCCTGCTGCCCCACCGGCTGCCCGTACTCCCCGACCTGCGGACGACGGCCCGCTACCTCCCCTGCACCAGCGGCATGGACATCGGCGGTGACTGGTACGACGTCATCCCGACCACCCGGGGCGTGTCCCTGGTCATCGGCGACGTCGAGGGACACAGCATCGCCGCAGCCGCCACCATGGCCCAACTCCGCAGCGCGGTACGGGCGTTCGTCGCGGTGGGGCACGCCCCCGGCGACGTCCTGGCGGGCGCCAACCGCACCCTGATCGACCTCGGCACCGGCCTCCTCGCCAGCTGCTGCTACCTCCACCTCGACCCCGCCCGGCACCGTGCCCTGGCGGTCCGCGCCGGCCACCCGCCGCCCCTGCTCCGCCACCCCGACGGACACACCGAAGTACTGGACCTGGAAACCGGTCCCCTCCTCGGCGTGGACCACGCCAGCGACTACCCCGAGACCTCCCTGGACCTCCCACCCGGCTCCGCGCTCGCCCTCTACACCGACGGCCTGGTCGAAGAACGCGGCATCCCCATCGACGTGGGCATCGACCACCTCCGCAGCTCCATGGCGCACGCCCCGGCCGACTCCCTCGACGAACTCGCCGACCGCCTCCTCCACCACGCCCAGCGCTCCTCCTACCGCGCCGACGACATCGCCCTCCTGCTGGCCGAATACCGACCGGCAGCCACCGCCCGATAGCCCCGAGGGCGCGCTAGGCTGGTCGGGCAGCTGGTTCGCCCTGTCCGCCAGGCAGGCGCGTCGCAAGAGGGAACCCGGTGGGAATCCGGGACTGCCCCGCAGCGGTGAGCGGGAACGACCGCCGTCATACGCACTGGGCCCGGACGGGTCTGGGAAGCGACGGCCAGTAGGTGTCCTCACGTCGTGAGGACGCGCCCGCGAGTCCGAAGACCTGCCACCTGCCCGCGTGCGGGACCGCCCGTGCGCGGACATCCCGGTGACCTTCGAGGGCGGGTCGGCGTACAGACCGAACGGACGGCCGCGGGCCGTGCCCTCCGGTCCGTCACCCCTTCGCGCGCTCGTCCCGTCCCCGGGACCTCAGGGACTCATCTCGCGAAGGAGATCTCCGTGACCAGCAGGACCCCAGCCGCAGCAGCACGGGCTACCGTGTACGGCTACCCCCGTCAGGGACAGAACCGGGAACTGAAGAAGGCCGTCGAGGGCTACTGGAAGGGCCGCGTCGGCGCGGACGCCCTGCGCGCCACCGCCGCCGAACTGCGCCGCACCCACTGGCGGCAACTGGCGGACGCCGGCATCGACGAGGTCCCGACCGGCGACTTCTCGTACTACGACCACGTGCTGGACACCACCGTCATGGTCGGCGCGATCCCCGACCGCCACCGCGCCGCCGTCGAGACGGACGCCCTGGACGGCTACTTCGCCATGGCCCGCGGCACGCAGGACGTCGCACCGCTGGAGATGACCAAGTGGTTCGACACCAACTACCACTATCTGGTGCCGGAGTTGGGCCCCGGCACGGTCTTCGCCGCCGACTCCGCCCAGCAGGTCGCCGAGGTGCGCGAGGCCCTCGCGCTCGGCCACCGCCCCCGCCCGGTGCTGGTCGGTCCGGTCACCTATCTGCTCCTGGCCAAGCCCGCGCCCGGCGTGGCCGCGGACTTCGACCCCCTGACGCTGCTCGACCGGCTGCTGCCCGTGTACGCCGAGGTGCTCGCGGACCTGCGGGCCGCCGGTGCGGAGTGGGTGCAGCTGGACGAGCCCGCGCTCGTGCAGGACCGCGCCCCCGCCGAGCTCAGTGCCGCCGCCCGCGCCTACCGCGCTCTCGGCAGTCTCACCGACCGGCCCCGACTGCTCGTCGCCTCCTACTTCGACCGGCTCGGCGACGCGCTGCTCGTACTGGCCAGGACCCCGGTGGACGGGCTCGCGCTGGACTTCACCGAGGCCGCGGCCGCGAACCTCGACGATCTCGCCGCCGTCGGCGGACTGCCCGGCAAGCGGCTGGTCGCCGGCGTGGTCAACGGCCGGAACGTCTGGATCAACGACCTCGGGAAGTCGCTGTCCACCCTCGGCACCCTCCTCGGACTCGCCGGCCACGTCGACGTCGCCGCGTCCTGCTCCCTCCTGCACGTCCCCCTCGACACCGCCGCCGAACACGACATCGACCCGCAGATCCTGCGCTGGCTCGCCTTCGCCCGGCAGAAGACCACCGAGGTCGTCACCCTGGCCCGTGGTCTGCGCCGCGGTACGCAGGCCATCGCCGCCGAACTCGCCGCCAACCGGGCCGACCTGGCATCCCGTGCCGCTTCGCCGATCACCCGCGTTGCTGCCGTACGTGCCCGGGCCGCGGCCGTCACCGACCGGGACACCCGTCGCTCACAGCCGTACCACCGGCGGGCCGCCGCGCAGCGGGCCCACCTCTCGCTGCCGCTGCTCCCGACGACCACCATCGGATCCTTCCCACAGACCGGGGAACTGCGCACCGCGCGCGCCGACCTGCGGGCCGGCCGCATCGACGCCGCCGCCTACGAGGAGCGCATCCGGGCCGAGATCCAGGAAGTGATCTCCTTCCAGGAGGAGACCGGGATCGACGTCCTGGTGCACGGCGAGCCCGAACGCAACGACATGGTCCAGTACTTCGCCGAGCAGCTCACCGGCTACCTCGCCACCCAGCACGGCTGGGTCCAGTCGTACGGCACCCGTTACGTCCGCCCGCCGATCCTCGCGGGTGACATCGCCCGGCCCGAGCCCATGACCGTGCGCTGGACCCGGTACGCCCAGTCGCTCACCGGCCGTCCCGTCAAGGGCATGCTCACCGGCCCGGTCACGATGCTCGCCTGGTCCTTCGTCCGCGACGACCAGCCGCTCGCCGACACCGCCCGCCAGGTGGCACTCGCCCTGCGCGACGAGGTCAACGACCTTGAGGCGGCCGGCACCTCGGTCATCCAGGTCGACGAGCCCGCACTGCGCGAGACCCTGCCGCTGCGCCCCGGCCCTCGCGCCGCGTACCTGGCCTGGGCCACCGAGGCGTTCCGGCTCACCACCGGCGGCGTACGCCCGGACACCCAGATCCACACCCACATGTGCTACGCCGAGTTCGGCGACATCCTCGCCGCCATCGAGGACCTCGACGCCGACGTCATCAGCCTGGAGGCCGCCCGCTCCCATATGCAGATCGCCGGCGAACTCGCCGGGACCGGCTACTCCCGTGAGGCCGGACCGGGCGTCTACGACATCCACTCTCCCCGCGTCCCCGGCGTCGACGAGGTGGAGGCCCTGCTGCGCAAGGGACTTGCGGCCCTCCCGCCGGAGCGGCTGTGGGTCAATCCGGACTGTGGCCTGAAGACCCGCGGCTGGGCCGAAGTACGTGCTTCCCTGGAGAACCTCGTCACCACGGCCCGCAACATCCGCGCCATGCTGGTCGCAGACTCCTCCTGAGCATCCGATGAGCGAGCCCCACGTCCGGCCTCCCCGGCGGGAGTGCCGGACGTGGGGCTCTTCCCTAGGAGCGCTTGGGGAATCCGGCCCGCAGTCGGGATCCGTTGCTGAGGAACGCGGCTGCGGCCAGGGGGAGGGCGGAGGCGGCCTGGGCCAGGGCGAACCAGAGCGGACAGATGCCGGGGATCATGTCGACGCCGACGATCACGACCGGCATGAGGACCGAGAGGATGCGTACGCGGAGATAGGCCCACCGTGTTCCCCGTGCGGCGAGGACGGTCATCCAGTAGATCACTGCGGCGCTCGCGAGCACTCCGCCCGAGCGGCCCCACATGAACGAGGTCACCGGGTGGCCGGTGAGCGCGAGGACGGCGACCGTGAGGAGGACGGCGGCGCTGAGCGCACCGTAGGCCGCGACGAGGTTCCGCGCCGTGCGGAAGGTCCGCCGGGTGCGGGGGTGGTTGAGGTGGGCCGCAGCGGCCGTGGGCCGGCCGGTGGTTCCCGGGCCGTGGGCGCTGCTGTCGTTCGTGGGGCGAGCGTTCGTGCTTCGGGTCGTCGTCATGGTGTCGACGCTAGGGAGCGCACGGACGGCGCGGTATGAGCCTGGACGTACGGGTGAGTGGGGCCAGACCCACTACCGGGCCGAACTGGCAGGGACCAGGCTTTTCTCAGCGCACAGTGGAAGCACTGATGACGAAGCGAGAAGGACGAGTGGGAATGGTCATGCGAAAACTGGGGTCGTGGTCGGCGAGTGCCGGGGTGGGCTTCGTCCGGGCGTGTGTGGTGGCGGTCGTCAGCATGCTGGTCCCGGCCGCGTGGGCCGCCGCCGTGGCACTGGGGATCTGGTGGGGGGCGGGGAACCCGTGGTCGTGGGTGGCGCCGTTCGTGCTGGTGTGCGTGGGCACGCTCACCCTGACCCGCCCGGTCTGCCGGATGTTCCGCTTCCTCGTCGGGCGGTGGACGGGCGCCGTCATTCCCGCCGGGTACCGGCAGGCGGGGGCGGTGACGCAACTGTCCACCGGGTTCTGGTGGAACGGTTTCTCCTACGAGCGCACCAGCCGCGATGCCCTCCTGGACCAGCGGTGGCGGCTTAGGTGGAGCGACCCGGCAAACCGGCGCGACCTGCGGTTCACGGGGATCGTGCCGTTCACCGCGGGCCTGGTCGCTGCGCTTCCGCCGGCCGGGGTGGCCGCCGCGGTCCTCGGGTTGGGCCAATCGACGTTCCCCGCGCGCCTGGCCGGAGTGCTCGCTCTGGTCGCGGCCGTCGCCGGCGCCCCGTACGCCTGGCGGCCCGTCGTGCCGGTGGCCGTCCGCTTCCTGGGTCCGTCGCCCGCGATGGCGCTGGCGGACCGGGTGGACGTGCTGACGGCCCAGCGCGCGGACACGACCATCGCCCAGGCCGCCGAGATCCGCCGGATCGAGCGGGACCTGCACGACGGGGCGCAGGCCCGCCTGGTCTCGCTCGGGCTCTCCCTGGCGACCGCGGAGAAGCTCATGGAGACCGACCCTGACCGGGCCAGGAAACTGATGCGGGAGGCACGGGCCGGCGCCGCCACGTCACTGACCGAGCTGCGCGAACTGGTCCGCGGCATCAACCCGCCGGTGCTCAACGAGCGGGGGCTCATCGATGCTGTGCGCGCCCTCGCCCTGGACAGCCCGCTGGAGGCGGAGGTCAGCGCCGACCTCCAGCTCCGCCTGGACCCGCCGATCGAGTCCGCCGTGTACTTCGGCATCGCCGAACTGCTGACCAACGCGGTCAAGCACGCCCGTGCGACCCGGGCACGGATCTCCCTCGCCCTGGACGGCACCGGTCTCGTCGTCGAGGTGGCGGACGACGGCCGCGGCGGAGCCGGCGAGCGCGCCGGCGGTGGGATCGCGGGGCTGCGCCGCCGTCTCGCGGTCTTCGACGGCACCCTGGAGATCAGCAGTCCGGCGGGCGGCCCGACCTGCGCAACAATGGTGGTGCCATGCGAATCGTTGTAGCCGAAGACCTCTACCTCCTGCGTGACGGGATGGTCCGCCTCATCGAGGCGTACGGCCACCAGGTGGTGGCGACCGCGTCCACCGGACCCGAGACGCTCGATGCGCTGCTGACCCGGCGGCCGGATGTTGCCGTCGTCGATGTCCGTATGCCGCCGACACAGTCGGACGAGGGACTGCGGGCGGCCCTCGCCGCCCGCCGCGAACTGCCCGGGCTGCCGGTGCTGATCCTCTCCCAGCACGTGGAACAGCTCTATGCGCGCGAGCTCTTGGCCGACGGTGCCGGCGGCATCGGCTATTTCCTCAAGGAGAGCGTCTTCGACGCCGATCAGTTCATCGACGCCCTGGAACGCGTTGCCGGGGGCGGGACCGCGATGGACCCGGCCGTGATCGCCAAGTTGCTCTCCAACGGCTCCTCGAACCGACGCCTGGAGCGGCTCACCGAACGCGAACATTCCGTGCTCGCCCTGATGGCCGAAGGGCTGTCCAACCAGGCCATCGGCCAGCGGCTCTTCCTCAGCGAGAGCGCCATCAGCAAGTACACCACCTCGATGTTCGGCAAACTCGGCATCACCGATGACGACAACAGCAACCGCCGCGTCCTCGCGGTCCTCGCCTATCTGAACACGTCCCAGGCGGTCTGAGGGGGAAGGGGGAGCCTGGACGTACGGACATCAGCGCACCGAGGAATTCCACGGCCGGCCGGTGGTGGCGCGACGAGGCCTGCAACCCGGTCGCGGACGGACGGGACTTCTGAGCGGCGCAGCCGGTGCCGTCATGAGCGAGCGTCCGTCATGAGGGATCGTCCGTCATGAGGGATCGGCGGGAACGGCGGTCAGCAGGTCGCGGATGACGGGACCGGCGGAGCCGCCGCCGGTCACCCCCTGTTCGACCACGCAGGCGACGGCGATATTGCCGCGATGGGCCGCGAGCCAGCCGTTGTTGGGTGCGTCCTCGGACACCTCGGCGGTGCCGGTCTTCGCGCCGATGGCGCCGGGCAGACCGGACAGGACCCGCGCCGTACCGTCCGTGACGGTGGCGCGCAGCATCGAGCGGAGTTGGGTGACGACCTTCGGCGGAAGCGGTGTGGTGGTCGTCGTGTCCCGGTTCCCGCGGGTGATCGAGGGCTGGTGGAAGGTGCCGGAGACCGCGGTGGCGGTGACCGACGCCATGATCAGCGGATTGGCCTGGCTCCTGCCCTGCCCGATCATCGAGGCGGCCTTCTCGGTCTGGTCGCGCGGCGCCGGCACCGACCCGTCGTACGAGGCGATGCCGAGGTGCCACTTCTGGCCGACACCGAAGTACTTCCCGGCGACGTCGCCCGGTTCCCGGTCGCCGAGCTTGCCGCGCAGGCTGATGAAGGCGGTGTTGCAGGACTCGGCGAAGTCCTTCAGGAAGGTCGCGTTGCGGTGCTCGGAGGTCTCCACGTTGTGGAACTCCTTGCCCACCATGAGGTACTTGGGACAGTCGACGACGTCGGAGGGTGCGACCGCGCCCTTGAGCAGCAGGGCGCTGCTGGTGACGATCTTCCAGGTGGAGCCGGGCGCGTAGGTGCCGGAGACGGCACGGTTGAAGCCGGACGACGGGGAGTTGGCCATCGCGAGGATCTCGCCGTTGTCGATCCGGAGGGCGACGAGCGAGGCGTTCTTGCCGTGCGCCCCGGAGGCGAGGGCGTTCTCCGCGGCGGCTGCCAGGTGGCGTCGAGCGTCGTACGGACGGGCCGGCGGGCGGGTTGGCCGGGCTTCTTCCCGAAGGTGGCTTCGGTACGCTCGGCCTTCCCGGTGACCCGGTCGACGAGCTGGATCGCCCCGCGCGGAGCGCCGCCGCCCGTGCCGGCGTCGAGCTGGTCGAGGACGGGGCTCAGCGACGGGAACCCGGCGCCCGACAGGGTTGCGCCCCTGCGGTCGGTGACCTCCGGGGCGGCGCCCGTGTCCTCCCGTGCGAGGTGGAACTTCCTGGTCCCGCTGAGCCGCGGGTGGACGACCGACAGCGTCCAGTCCACCTTCCAGCTGCCGTCGTGCTGCTGACGCAGCGGAAGCTTCGAGGTGTACGTCCAGGTGCCGAGGTCGGCTATCGGCATCGTGGCGGTGAAGGGGACGACGACGGTGTCGTCCTCGGCCCGGGTGGGCGCCGCAGAGGCCGTGAGCGTCGGATGGCGGATGTCGAGCCCGGCGGTGAAGTTGCGCAGCACTTCCCCGGCCGTGGCGGGTCTGGTGGTGCGGGGTCGGCCGGCCCGCCGGGGGGAGCGGGCCGGCCGGACCGTCGTTGCTCAGAGGCGGAAGAAGTCGAGGATCGTGCGGGTCGCGTTCAGGGCGGTGCTGGTGCGTCCGAAGCCCGCCGGTGGCTTGATGCGCGAGCCGGGCCAGCTGTGTCCGGCGTGGTGCATGACGAGGAGTTGGACGGTCGCTCCGGGGGCCTTGAGGCGCCACACGGTGCGGTCGTAGCCCGCTTCGGCCTTCGTGGTCGAGCGGTCCGCCGCCCCGCCCGCTGCTGCGAACGCCGCGGCGCTGTCCCGGGCCGACATGGTCGGGGTGACCGGTTCCTCGCCGGCGGGGGCGGGGGAGGGGCTGGGCATTCCGGCGAGCGGGCGCACGGGGTCGTCGGCGCCGTAAATGATCATGAGGGGGACCGATCCGGTGGGCTTGACGACGGCGTTCCCCGTGGGGAGTTCGCCGGACACCGCGGCCGCCCCCGCCAGCAGTCCGGGGTGCTCGGCCGCCACGCGCAGGGCCATCGAGCCGCCGTTGGAGAACCCGACGACGTAGACCCGCTTCGGATCGGCCCGCTCCGTGCGGACCAGTTCGTCGATGAGTGCTGTGGTGAACCGTACGTCGAGATCCGGGTCCGGTCGCCGTGCGGTGCGCCCGGTCCCGGCGCCCCACAGCTTGCCCAGGCCCTCGGGATAGGCGATCAGCATGCCGCGGGCCCTGGGGTCCGCGTCCAGGCGACTCTGCTCACGCAGGTACGAGGCGGTGGAGCCGCGGCCGTGGAAGGCGATGATCAGGGGGCGGGGCCGGGCGTCGTGCGTGGTGGGGCGGTGCAGCAGGTAGGTCCGCGCACGGCCGTCCACCCGCAGCTGTTCGTGGGTGCCGGCCTGATGAGGGGCCGGCGAGCCGGCGGCCTTGGCCGGTGAATCCGGCTGCCCGGTCGTGCCGCAACCGGCGACGGCGACTCCGAGCAGCAGGGCGAGTGCGAGGTACCAGGCGCGCAGGAGGCGGCCGCGGCGGCATGTGGGGAGGGCGTCCATGCCCCGAGGAGAGCAATGCCCACCCCATCCTGTCCAAGACCGATATCGATCTTGAATTCATCAATTACCGATATGGTTACTGGTCATGGACCTGGTTCGGCATCTGGAGTGCTTCGTGGCTGTTGCAGAACAGTCACACTTCGGTCGTGCAGCGGCCCTTCTCGGCATCGCCCAGCCGCCGCTGTCGCAGCGGATCCAGCGGCTGGAGCGGGAGTTGGGGGTCCGGCTGTTCGAGCGCACCAGCCGGCAGGTGACGATCACCGAGGCTGGGACGCTGCTGCTGGCCGAGGCACGGGAACTCCTCGCCCGCTCCGAGGCGTTCATGGCCACCGCCCGCCGCATCCGGGACGGCGAGACCGGCCTGCTGCGCGCCGCCCTGCTGCCCGACCTCGCCGGTGAGACCGTCGCCGCGGTGCTGGCGGACTTCCCGCGGCGCCAAGCCGGTCTCGAACTGGAGCTGCACGAGCTGTCCACGACCCAGCAACTCGCCCGGTTCGCCGCGCAGGACCTGGACGTCGGCGTCATCCACCACCCCTGCGATGTCACCGGTCTGGAACTGGGCCCGGTCCTGCGCCGCGAGCTGGGCGTGCTGCTGCCGCGCAGCGCCGCCGCGGCCGCCCTCGACGAGGTGCCGCTCGCCTCGCTCACCGGGTACGACCTGATCCTCTTCCCCCGCGGCAGTGCCCCCGCGCTGTACGACGACCTGCTGACCACCTGCGCCCGCAACGGCTTCACCCCCGCCGCCGTCCGGCACGGGCAGGGCGCGAGTTTCGTCCGCGGCCTGGTGCTGTCCGCCGGAGCGGTGGCCTTCGGCCCGTACGACACCCAGCCCGCGGACGTCCGCGACGTGGGCGCGGACGCCGGACCGGGTGTCGTATGGCGTCCGCTGGCCGGTGCCCCGCTGGCCTGGCGGCACTCCGTCGCCTGGCCGAAGGGCCGTGGCGACGCCGCCGTCGGCGCGTTCGCGGACGCGGCCACGCACGCGCTGCGCACCACCGCCGGGGCGCGGGCCGAGGCGCCCCCGCGACCGCTGCACCTTCGCCCGGCATCGGAGTACTGGCTGTGACCGACACCTCCGCCCGCATCCAGGCGGCCTTCACCGAAGCCGGCGTCACCGGCTGGCTGCACGCCCTCGACATCGACTCCGGCGCCCAACTGGGCTCCGGTGCCGACCAGTTGGTCTGCACCGCCAGCGTCCACAAACTCTGTCTGCTCGTCACCCTGCACCAGCTGGCCGCCGCGGGCGCGCTGGACCTCGGCGAACAGGTCGACTGCCCGCCGGCCGGCCGCACCGCGGGTCCCACCGGGCTGGCCGCGATGCTCGACCCCGTCCGGATGTCCCTGCGCGATGTCGCGTACCTGATGATGGCGGTGAGCGACAACGCCGCCGCCGACCTCCTGCTGGGCCGCGTCGGCCTCGACGCCGTCAACCGCGTCACGGCCCGACTCGGCCTCCCACGCACCCACGCCGTCCACACCTTCGGCGAACTCCTCGCGACCATACGCGAGGACGCCGGCCCCGGCGGCGCCGGGGCACTGACCGACCCGCACGTCATCACCCGGCTCCGGGCCCTCGATCCGGCGCGCACCAACCGCAGCACTCCGCGCGACATGACCCGCCTGCTCGGGGCCGTCTGGCGCGACGAGGCCTGCACGCCCGAGCACGGCGCCGCCATCCGCCGCGTCCTCGGCCTCCAGGTCTGGCCGCACCGCATGGCTTCCGGCTTCCCCTTCGACGACGTGCACGTGGCGGGCAAGACCGGCAGTCTGCCGACCGTGCGCAACGAGGTCGGCGTCGTCGAGTACCCCGACGGCGGCCGCTACGCCGTCGCCGTCTTCACCCGCACCGCCAACACCGCCGCCACCCTCCCCGCGGCCGACGCCGTCATCGGCACCGCCGCCCGCATCGCCGTCGATGCCTTGCGGGCCCCGTAGCGGGTCTCTCCCCTCGGCCGCTTCCCGGCCTTTGTCTGGACCTTACTTGTTCATATCCCATAACTCGCAGGTCTCCGAATCGGTCGACTTCCCGATCTTTCCGCTGGTCAGTCACTGACATCATCGACAGGGGTCGTCGTAGACCTTGTCAGTTTCCTATGGCCTTTAAAGGAGCAGGGATGGCCGCGATGGAGCAGGTGCTGGTGACCGGTATCGGTGCGATAACGCCCTTGGGCGGTGACGCGCCGTCGACCTGGGCGAGCCTGCTGGCGGGGAAGTCCGGTGTGCAGGCCCTGAACGAGGAGTGGGCCGTGGACCTGCCGGTCCACATCGCCGCCGGGCTTGCCGACGATCCGGCGGCCGCGCTGCCCCGGGCGGAGGCGCGGAAGCTGGACCGCGTGGAACAGATCGCCCTGGTCAGCTCCCGTGAGGCCTGGCAGGACGCCGGCGCCCCGGACGTCGACCCGGTACGGCTCGCCGTCGTCATCGGCACCGGGACCGGCGGCATGCTCACCACCCTCGGCCAGGACGACCTCTTCGAGACGTCCGGCGCCCGCCGGCTCTCCCCGTTCACGGTCCCCATGCTCATGCCCAACGGCCCCGCCGCCTGGGTGAGCATGGACCTCGGCGCACAGGGCGGCGCCCGCACCCCGGTCAGCGCCTGCGCCTCCGGCGCCGAAGCCCTGGCCATGGCCCTGGACCTGCTCCGCGCCGACCGGGCGGACGTGGTGGTCGCCGGCGGCGTGGAGGCCTGCCTGCACCCCTTCACCCTCGCCGCCTTCGCCCAGATGAAGGCGCTCTCCACCCAGTACGAGCATCCCGAGTCCGTCTCCCGGCCCTTCGACGCGGCCCGCAGCGGTTTCGTCATGGGCGAGGGCGGATGCCTGATGGTGCTGGAGCGCGCCGAGTTCGCCCGCGCCCGGGGGGCCCGCACCTACGGCACGCTGGCCGGTGCCGGCATCACGTCCAGCGCGGACCACATCACCGCCTCCCACACGGAGGGCCAGGTGCACGCCATCGACGCCGCACTACGGGACGCCGGGGTGAGCCCCCGGGACATCGGCCATGTGCACGCGCACGCCACCTCCACCGAGTCCGGCGATCTGGCCGAGGCGCAGGCCATCGGCCTCGCCGTCGGGGACCACGCCCCGGTCACCGCGACCAAGTCGATGACCGGTCATATGCTCGGCGCCTCCGGCGCGGTGGGTGCCCTCTCGGCGCTGCTCACCCTCCGGGACGGTGTGGCACCGGCCGTACGCAACCTCGAACGGCTCGATCCCCGGGTCGAGTTGGACGTGGTGCGGGGCGAGAACCGGACCGGCCGGTGGCATGCGGCGCTCGCCAACTCCTTCGGCTTCGGCGGCCACAACGTCAGCCTCGTCCTGACCGTTTGAGGTCGGCCGGGTGATCAGACGGTGCGGGGCGGACGGCCGCGCCGGGTGAGCACCAGGATGGCCATGTCGTCCTCGTGCGCGCCCTCCGTCCAGCGGCCGACGTCCTCCGTCAGGGTCTCCACCAGCTCCTCGGGGCCCTCGAACCGCCGGTGCAGGCGCTCCGAGGAGACCGGGTCGTAGAACGTCCCCCGGCCGTTGCGCGCCTCGGTGACGCCGTCGGTCACCAGCAGCAATGAGGCCCCCACGGGCAGCCGTACGGCATCGACCGGCACGGAGCCGGCCGGAGCGAGATCGCCCAGTCCCACACCGAGGGGCAGTTGTGGCGCGGTCGGGTCGAGCCGCACGACCCGGCCGCCGTGCAGCAGATACGGCGGAGGATGCCCGCGGTTCACCAGGTTCAGCACCTCGCCGTCGGCGGAGACCTCGGCCAGCACCGCGGTGGTGAAGCCCTCCGTCGAGATCAGCGGGCCGCTCCGGGCCGCCTCCCTGGCCAGCGCCTCGTCCATCCGCTGCGACAGCGCGGCCAGGGTGGGGGCGTACTCGGCCTCCTGGCGGAACGCTCCGATCGCCACCGACACCGCGGCGACGGCCGCGATGCCCTTGCCCCGCACATCCCCGATGATCACCCGCACTCCGAAGGGCGTCTCCTGCACCGCGTAGAGATCGCCCCCGATCCGCGCCTCGGCCTGCGCCGCCGTGTACCCCGCGGCCACGGCCACCGGCCCGACCTCCCGCGGTGGATCCGGGAGCACCGCCCGCTGGACCGCCTCCGCGACGTCCCTGGCCCGCGCCAGGTCACGCCCTTGCCGCACGATGAGCCGGTTGACCACGAGGGCCAGCACACCGACCAGGCCGACCACGGCCAGGTCGACGAGCAACGGCGTCGCCGGGCGCTCCCGTTCGACGTCCACCGCCACCGAGACCACACACGTGACGCACACGACGGCGAACGCCGAGCGGAAGGACAGCGTGGCACCCGCGATGAGCGGAGCGGCGGCCAGCAGCGGAAGCCCCGTGTACGGCTCGGGCGCGAGAAGGTCCAGCAGGACGCCGGCCATGAGGACCAGCGCCGCGAGCATCCACGGCACCTTCGTCAGCGTGGGGTGCAGGACTTTCACCGCGCCTCTCCTGCGGCCGGGCCGCGCTCGCGAACCGGAGAGAACGGGACCACTGCCCCGAGTGCGGCCGGGCAGGGCCCTCATGCCGGGCAGGGTCCCTCATTCCGGCAGGCGGCGCATCTCCTCGACGCGTAGCCCGAGGTCCTGGAAGCGGGCGAGGAGTCCGAACAGCTGGGCTTCGTCCGTGACCGTGCCGAAGAACGACGTCTGCCGGGGGACCGGTTCCGTCTCCAGCTCGGGGAACGCCTCGGTCAGGAGACGGGAGACGTCACCGGTCACACGGAATTCGTAGCGCATGGTCGTGCTGCTCCCCACGGCTGGGGCACCTACAGGAGCAGCCTGCGGCCGGCGGCGGCCGTCGCCACCACCCGGAACAGGTGGGTCCGGGCCGCCGGCCACGGCGTCAGAGCACATGCAGTTCCCTGGCCCGCTCCACCGCGTCCCGGCGCCGGGAGACGCCCAGCTTGCGGTAGACACTGCGCAGGTGGGTCTTGACCGTGTTGACGGAGAGGCTCAGCTCGGCGGCCGTCTCCTCGGCGGTCAGCATCCTCTGCACACACCCGAGCACCTCGCGCTCCCGGCTGCTGAGGGGCTGCACCGGACCGGCGACGGCCGGGCCGCCACCGGGTGCGGTGAGCCAGGCACCGGGGGCCGGTGCGGCAGCGGTGCCGTCCATGCCGCCCAGCAGGTGGCGCAGCCAGGGGCCGGCGTCCGTGAAGGGCCGGCGCAGCCGCTCGGGCCGGGCGGAGTCCAGCGCGTCGACGAGCAGCTGCCGGGCGGCCGTCCGGTCGTCCGCCAGTACGGCCGCATGGGCGCGTACCAGTTGGACGGCCACCCGGTCCGGCAGGCTCAGGTCCGGCGAGCCGCCGGCACGGTCCAGCAGCCGCCGGGCACGGTCCGGGCGCCCGGCGGCGAGATGGGCGCCGGCCAGGGCGATGAGAGGGGCCGGTCCGTCGGCGGGGACGTCGTGCACGGCGGCCACGGCGGCCCGGTGATCCCCGCGGGCCAGCGCCACGACCGCGCGGGTGAGGGCGAGCCGCTGGGCGGGCCACGGCTCGTCGGCGGCTTCCGGACGGGGAAGCGCGCCGAGGGCCGCCGCCCAGCGCCCGCAGGACAGTTCCAGGCGGGCGCGCAGCACCGCCGCCTCGGCGGCCAGCACCGGGTCGTCGGGCACGTCGGGGCAGGCGAGCGCCTGGTCGAGGCGGCGGTGCGCGCCGTCCCGGTCGCCGCGGTCGAGCGCGACCGCGGCCAGCGCCAGGCAACCGGCGCCCGAGCGGTCCTCCGGGGCGGCGCCTTGCTCGTCGGCGTGGGCCAGGGCCCGCAGCGCGTGGTCCTCCGCACCCGTCAGGGCGCCCTCGGCGCTCTCGGCCAGCGCGAGCAGACCCAGCGCCCGATGGCGTAGCGGCAGGGCCGCTCCGGTCGTGCAGGCGTCGACGGCCTCGGTGCTGAGGCGGCGAGCCTCGCCGAGACGACCCGATCCGAGGAACGCCCGGGCGAGCCCGTGCAGCCGCAGCGCCTCGATCTCGGGATGCGCCCGGACCAGCTCCGGCGGTACCTGCCGCATCAGGTCCGAGACGGCCCGGGCGGCCTCCTCGGCCGCCGCGAGCCGTGGGCCGGCACCGCCCCCGTCCTGCTGAGCGTGCTCGTCGTCCGCACCCCGCTCGTCCCGCCCGCCGTCCCCCGGCCCGCACAGCAGGCGGAGCAGGGCACGGGTGAGCTCGACCTCCGGGGCCGGCTGCGGGTCCTTTTGGCGGGGGCGCGACCCGGCCGGGCGTCGTTCGGCCCTCCCCGCTTCGGGCCCCGCTCGTCCGGCCAGGGCGAGGTGGGTGCGGCAGCCGGCGCGGTCCTGCTGCGCCAGCCGGCACGCGGCGGCCACCAGGGCCGGTTCGGCTCCCGGCACGGAGGACGGCATACCGGCGAAGGCGCCCGCCACCCGCCCGGCCTCCGGCGTGGCGAGCAGGGTTCCGACCAGCAGTTGGCGGACGGCCAGCGCGGCGGCGTAGTGCCAGTCCCCGGCCTGCGCGGCGTGCTCCAGTGCCTCCGTGACGCAGCCCGCCCCGGCCAGCCAGCGGGCGGCACGGGCATGGAGCCGCGGGGCGAGACCGGGATGCCGGATCCGCAGCTGGGTGCGGAGCACCTCCGCGAACAGGGGGTGGATCCGGCACCAGGCGGTGCCGGGCACGGGCTCGACGAAGGCGTTGTCGTGGGTGAGCCGGGCCAGGACCGCCTCGGCGTTCCCCCCACCGCCGAGGGCGTTGGCCAGCTCCGGGTGGATGCGGTCGAGCACGCTGGTGCGCAGCAGCAGTTCCGCGGTGGCGGCGGGCTGGGCGTCGAGCACCTCCGCGAGCAGATAGCCGGAGACAGCCTGCTCGGAGTGGACGAACGAGCGGGCGAAGGCGGCCGGATCGCCGGTCCGGGACATGGCCAGGGCGCACAGCCGCAGCCCGGCCGCCCATCCCTCCGTGCGCCGGGTGAGGGCCCGCACCACGTCGTCCGGCGGCCGGAGTCCGTGCCGGCGCAGCAGCACGTCCGCCTCGTGCGGGGTGAAGGCCAGATGGGCGCCCCGGATCTCGGTGAGCCGGTCCTCGGCCCGGTAGCGGTGGAGCGGCAGCAGGGGTTCGACACGGCTGGTGACGACCAGTCGCCACAGCGGCCCGGCGTGCTCCAGGAGGAACTCCAGACCGGCCGGGACGCTCCGGCCAGCCACCTTCTCGAAGCCGTCGAGGACGAGGACCACGGGTGCGGGCAGCCGCTCCGTCGCGGCGGCGAGCCGGGTCAGCAGGGAGGTGTCGGCGTCGCCGGGCGAGGAGGGCATCGCGATCCCGTCGGGCAACCGGTGCAGGGCCCGCCGCAGCGCCTCCACGACGTAGCTCCAGAAGACGCCCGGCGTGCGGTCGTACGTGTCGAGCGCCAGCCAGGCGACCGGCCCGGGCGGCCCGGCGCTCAGCGCCCAAGCGGCGGCGAGGGTGGTCTTTCCGGTGCCGGCCGGACCGGTGATCACGGTCAGCGGCCCGGCCGCGCCCGCGCTGAGCCCGTCCAGCAGCCGGTGCCTGGGGACGTGGGCCCGTGGCGCGTCGGGCACCGTCAGTTTGGCGTCGAGCAGGGGGTCGCCGGACCAGGGCAACGTCGGCCGCGGGCCGGCGTCCGGGAACGCGTGTCCGGTCGAAGGCATCCGATCACCACCGTGCGACGGGGCCCACGGCCCCGGCTGGCCCCCGTGCACCACGCCGGGCCCGGCTGCCTCGGCGAATCCGGACCCGTCCTGTCCCCTTCCGTTCTTCACGTCCTTGCACGTCCATCTTCGCCACGGCCGGCCGGTGATCGCACAGCGGGCCGCCCGGCCGATGGCCCTGGCCGGGCGGGTGACACGCCCCGTGGCCCGGCGGCCGTGGGGCACCGGGCGGCTCTAGGGTGCGATCAAGAGTCGCTCGCCCCTCATCGGGGAGCACCGGAACGCGGAGAGGTGCAGACGTGCAGCGATGGCGGGCCCTGATCGTGCTCGGGACGGCCCAGTTCCTGATGGTGCTGGACACCGCGGTGATGAACGTGTCGATCAGCCGGCTGGTCGACGACTTCGACACCGAGGTCACCGCGATCCAGGGCGTCATCACGCTCTACACCCTGGTCATGGCCGCCTTCATGATCACGGGTGGGAAGCTCGGCGACGCGTTCGGGCGCCGCCGGATCTTCACCGTGGGCCTGATCGTGTACGCGGCCGGCTCCGCCCTCACCTCGCTGGCGCCGTCGCTGTGGGTGCTGGCCCTCGGCTGGTCCGTGATCGAGGGGCTCGGCGCCACACTCGTCCTCCCGGCCCTCGCGGCGCTCGTCGCCGGCGCGTACCGGGGCCGGGAGCGGTCGGTCGCCTACGGCGTCATCGGCGGCCTGGCCGGTGCCGGCATCGCGGTGGGACCACTGCTCGGCGGGTGGGTGACCACGTACCTGACCTGGCGGCTGGTGTTCGCCGGCGAGGTCGTGGTGGTCGTCGCCATGCTGTGCCTGATCCGGTGGATCCCGGACGTCCCGCCGGGGCCGCGGACCAGGCTGGACGCGGTGGGCGTCGCGCTGTCCGCGGCCGGGCTTGCCCTCGTCGTCCTCGGGGTGCTGCAGAGCAGTTCCTGGGGATGGCTGCAACCGCGCAATCCTCCCTTCACCCTGTTCGGCTTCGCCCCGACCCTGTTCGTCCTCGCCGCCGGGGCCGCCGTGCTGTGGTTGTTCGGCTGCTGGGAGCGGCGCCGGCAGGAGCGCGGACGGATCCCGCTGGTCCGCCTGTCCCTGTTCGGCGTTCCGCCGCTGCGCTCCGGCCTGACCATGCTGCTCTGCCAGAACCTCGTCCTGCTCGGGCTGTTCTTCGTTATCCCCCTGTACCTGCAGGTCGTCCAGGGCCTGAACGCCTTCGAGACCGGACTCCGCCTGCTGCCGGTGTCGGTCACCATGCTGCTGTCGGCCATGAGCGGCCCGCTCCTCGGCCGGATCGCGGCACCCCGCACGGTGGTGCGATGCGGCCTCCTCGTGCTCGTCGTGGCGGCCGGGTGGCTCCTCGCGACGATCGAGCCCCGGATCGACAACCTCTCCTTCGGCCTGGCGATGGCCGTCCTCGGCCTGGGCATGGGGCTGCTCGCTTCCCAGCTGGGCAACATCGTGCAGTCCAGCGTCGGGGAGACCGAACGCAGCGAAGCGGGCGGCCTGCAGTACACCGCGCAGAACCTCGGGTCGTCCCTGGGCACCGCGCTCATCGGATCCCTGCTCATCGGAGCCCTGGTCAGCGCCTTCACCACGCAGATCGAAAACGACCCGAAGATCTCCGACGCGGCGCGCCACCAGGCCGGCATCGCCATGGAGGCCGGGATCAGCTTCGTGAGCACGGACCAGGTGCGCGCGGCGGCGGAACGCGCCGCGCTGCCGCCCGCCGAGACCGATGCCCTCGTCGACTCCTACGCCACCGCGCAGCTGAACAGCCTCAAGGCCGCCGTCCTGGCCGCCGCGGCCGTGCCGCTCGTCGCCTTCCCCTTCACCCGCCGGCTGCCGGCCGAGCGGCCGACCAGGGAGGCCGTCCGCTCAGCGGGCGGCTGACCCACGGCCGGCAGGAAGGGCGAGGGTGCCCAGCCGCCGCCAGTCCAGCCGCGGCCGCGCGGGAGGGACGCCCGGACGGTGGCGCGGCACCCGGACCCGTAGCGCCGCCCGCTCCGAGACACAGCGCACGGGAGTGGGCAGGGCCAGCGACTCGCCGTCGACCCCGACCATCACCTCCGGCCGGTCGGCGTCCACCACGAGCGCCTCGGCGGTCAGCGAGACCAGCCCCTGCGCGTGCCGGCCGCGCAGCAGACCGGCCGCCTGCACCGCACTGTCGACCGTCACGCTCAGCATGCCCAGCACACCACCGTCGAGCCGGTCGCGGCGGCCCAGCCCCGCCCGATCGCCGACCCGGTACGGGTTGTTGCTGACCAGCACCGCCTGGGGAGCGTCCACGCTGACCGCCCCGGCCCTGACCGACAGCCGCGGACCGTGCTGGTGGGTCAGGACATCGGGCAGCAGCCGCAGGAGGGTGCCGACCTTGTCGTCGCGGTACGCCGGGCTCTGCACGACTTCCGCGTACGCACCGAAGGACGCGTTGTTGACGAAGGCCCGCCCCCCGACCCGCCCGAGGTCCACCCGGAACTCCACCCCGTCGGTCAGCGCCTCCAGGCTGTGCGACGGGTCGTCCCGGTCGAGCCCCAGATCCAGCGCGAAGTGGTTGCGCGTCCCGGCCGGGATCACCACGAACGGCACGTCGTGCTCCGCGGCCACCGCCGCGACCAGCGCCTGCGTCCCGTCGCCGCCCGCCACTCCGAGCAGGTCGGCACCACGGGCGAGGGCGTCGCGGGCCAGCCCGGCCACGTCCCCGTGGCGGGCGGCGTCGAGCAGCAGCACCTCCGCACCCAGCGCCTCCGCCTTCTCCCGCAACCCGAAACGCCCCACCTTCCCGCCGCCGGAGCGCGGATTCATCAGCAGGCAGGCACGCTCGGGCGGCCGGACCGGCCGGCCGGGGGCCGCCCGGGCGACGGTGTCCGCGCGCAGCGCGGCCCACCCCGCGGCGGCCGCGAGCATCCACAGCGCCAACGAGACCAGCACGAGCCAGAGCAGGCGCGCCGCCACGTACGACACCAGCACCGCCACCGGCGCCAGCACGGCCAGGAGCAGCGCCACACCGCGCACCACGCCCCGGCGGGACAGCGCCCACCAGCCGGCCCCCGCCGAAACCGCCAGGCCCGCCAGCCCCATGGCCACCAGCACCAGGCTCCGGAGCCCAGCCACGGACAGCAGCAGCACCGTCGCGCCGACCCCGGCCACGACCGCCAGCCGCGCGCTCCAGCGCTGCCCCGCCCGCCCGGGCGCGCCGACACGTCTCATGCCCTCTCCCGGACTCGTGGCATCTGCCGCGCCACTCGGGGTCCTCCGGGCGCGCGGCCGGTGTACCCAGCGGCTCGCGGCCCGTTCGTCGTCCCATGGTGGCGGCCCGGTGCGGTTGCCACCGTCACCCGGAACGGGTGAGGCAGGGCGGTCGGGCGGCCCGCAGAGTGGCAGTGCCGCCGGGTGCAGGGAGGACCGGTGACGGCGGGCCGTTCCCGTGGGAGAACCGGATCGGCCCACCACCACGGCGGAGGGCGAGCCCGGCGCCACGAGACAGCGGAGGAACTGGAGCCGGATGAACGGCGGCAGACGGACCACCGACGGGTCGCAGCCGGCCCGGCCGGACGACTCGGCAACGGTGCAGGCCCAGGCGCTGTTGCCGATGATCTGGGCCGATCCCCAGCACATGCCCGAGCAACTGGCCTTCTTCGCGGTGCGCCGGTTCGGTCCGCGGGCCGCGGCCGCCATGGCCCGTCGCAAGCAGCGCAAGCCCGAGGCGGGGGACGACGAACTCGCCGCGGACGTCATCGCCCACGGCACGCGGATGACGATCGCCGACGGCGCCGTACTCGGCGGGCCCTTCGTGGTCCTCATGCCGCTGAGCTTCGTGGCGGCCCTGCTCGCCCAGGCGCAGATGCTCCTCGAACTGGCCGCGCTCGCCGGACACGACCCCACGAGCGAACGACGGGTGGCGGACCTGCTGGTCCTGCAGGACGTGTACCCCTCGACCGAGGCCGCCGAGGCCGCCCTGCCCGACGTGCCGCGCCACCCACCGGGCGGCCACGGCCGGCTGCCCCGCCGGACCCGCTGGTCACTGCTCGTCAGGATGGCGGCGATCCTCGGCATCACCGGCGGCGGCGAGAAGCCGAGCAAACTCCAGCGGGTGGTGTCGACGGCCGTGATCGGGGCGCTCTTCCTCGTGGGCATGGTGCTGCCGTTGATCTGGGTGCCGGCCCTCGCGTGGATCTACCGGCAGAACTCCTCGCGGCTCGGGGCGAAGGCCGTGCAGTACTACACCCCGGGTGCCACGGGGGACCGGGTCCGGCACCGGCGTGGGCTCACCCGCGTGCCGAGGGCGGCCGGCATCGCCGCCATCCTGCGCTTTCTCGCCCTCACCGTGGTGCCCTTCCTGGCCGCGGCCGCGGTGTTGCTGGCCGGAATACGGGTCGTCGGCGGGTTCTGGGGGACCGCCCTGCTCGTCCTCTTCGCGGTCTCCCTCCTGGCGGCGGGCGCCTGGTTCGTATGGCATCGGTCACGGCTGGCCGGGGAAGGAAGGAACGAGATATGAGGACAAAAGCATCCCATCCGACACCGGCCGAACGCGCCAGGCGCGGCAAGGCGGCGCGCGCACACGTGCCGCGCTCGTCCCACGCCGAGTTCGAGCCCCGGCCGGACCGGCCCGATCCAATCGAGGTCCTCGACCGGCAGAGCGACGGACGCGTGGCGGACCTGGTGCCGCTCCGCTACGGGCGGATGCTGGAGTCGCCCTTCGCCTTCTACCGCGGCGCCGCGGCCCTCATGGCAGCGGACCTCGGCGCCCGCCCGCACACCGGGATCGAGACCCAGCTGTGCGGCGACGCCCACCTGCAAAACTTCGGGCTGTACGCCTCGCCCGAACGCCACCTGGTCTTCGACGTCAACGACTTCGACGAGACCCTGCCCGGCCCGTGGGAGTGGGACGTCAAACGGCTGGCCGCCAGCGTGGCCGTCGCGGGCCGCGACAACGGCTTTTCGGCCGCACGGCGCCGGGACGTCGTCCGCGCCACGGTCCGCTCCTACCGGGAGGCGATGCGCGGCTTCGCCGGTATGCGCCACCTCGACGTGTGGTACGCGCAGACCGACACCGAGCAGTTGCGCACGCTGTTCGCCGACCGGCTCGGCAAGCGCGGGCGCCGCCGGCTCGCCCGGACGCTGGAGACCGCCCGCAGCCGGGACCACCTGCAGTCCTTCGAGCGGCTCACCGAGGTCGTCGACGGCACCCGGCGGATCGCCGCCGACCCGCCCCTGATCGTCCCGCTGGGCGACCTGCTGACCGGCACCCACCGCACCGAACTCGAAGGCCACCTCCGCCTCCTCATCGCACGCTACGGCCAGAGCCTCCCCGCCGACCGCCGGCACCTCCTGCGGCAGTTCCGGATGGCCGACGCCGCCCGCAAGGTCGTGGGCGTCGGCAGTGTGGGCACCCGCTGCTGGATCGTGCTGCTGCTCGGCCGGGACGACGACGATCCCCTGTTCCTGCAGGCCAAGGAGGCCGGCCCGTCGGTCCTGGCGCCCTACGCGAAACCGACCACCTACGCCAACGAGGGCCAACGCGTGGTGAGCGGACAGCAGTTGATGCAGGCCGTCAGTGACATCTTCCTCGGCTGGGAGCGCATCAGCGGCATCGACGGGCGTCAACGCGACTTCTACGTGCGGCAGTTGCACGACTGGAAGGGCAGCGCCCGGACCGAGCGGATGTCCCCCGACCGGATGCGGCTCTACGGCGAGCTGTGCGGCGCGACCCTGGCCCGCGCCCACGCCCGGTCCGGCGACCGGATCGCCATCGCCGCCTACCTGGGCGGCAAGGACGTCTTCGAACGGGCCCTGGCCGAGTTCGCCGAAACGTACGCCGACCGCAACGAGCGCGACTTCCGGGCACTCGACGAGGCCGTGCACCGCGCCCGGGTCACCGCCCGGCGGGACTGACCGTCGGCACCCGCCGGCGCGCCCTGGTCACTGGCTCTTCCACTCGGGTGGCCGGCGCTCGTCGAGCAGCCGCTCCGCCGTGCTCTCGCGGAGGGACGGGCGGCGGGCCAGGGCCCGTTCGTACCACCGGCCGTACCGGTCCGCCAGGACGACGGACGAGAGCCCGTGGAGCAGGACGCTGAGCCCGACGGTGACGGCGACCACGGTGCCCGTCGGCCGCGCCCCGGGTGTCGCTTCGGTCGCCACAAGCAGACCGAGGACGAGGGACGGCAGCCCGCGCGAACCGAACCAGGCGGTGTAGAGCACGGTGGGCGCACGCAGCCCGCTGCCCGCGAACGCGACGGCGGCGGGCAGCAGCCGGACGACGGTCAGGCTCAGCACCGCATAGCCGACGACGCGCCAGTTCAGCTGCGTGAGCGCAGGGCCGAGCAGCACCGCACCGAAGACCAGGAAGCTCAGCGCGGCCAGCAGCGCGGCCAGGTGTTCGACCGCCCCGAAGGTGTCGTCCTCGCCGGCCGGAGCGGTGCCGGGCCGTGCCGCCGGGCGCACGGCGATCGAGAAGACGAAGCCCGCCACCCAGGCGGCGACGAAGGGACTGCCCTCCATGGCCGCCGCGAGCGCGGCCGCTCCGGTGGCGAGGGCCAGCGGAAGGATGCGCCGCCACTCATGGGTGATCCCGTCCGCGGCGCGCGACCGGCGCAGCAGCCACCCACCCAGGCCACCGACTACCAGCCCCAGTGCGGGACTGAGCAGGAGCACCCGTTGCAGGATCCCCGCCACTCCCTGGTGCGCGGCGGCCGTGCCGGGCAGACCGGCCAGGAGCACGGCGAAAACCGGCAGGACCAAGCACTCGTTCAGGCCGCACTCGGCGTTGAGGCCGTGCCGCACCACCGCCGGGATGCGCGGGGCGAACACCGCGCTCTTGGCCACGGACGCATCGGTGGGCGCGAGGATCACCGCGACGAGTGCCGGTCCCCAGCCGCTCACCCCCGCCAGCAGCGGCCACGCCAACAGGGCGCCGCCCACGATCGTCAGCGGCAGTCCGACGGCGAGCAGACGGGCCGGGAAGAACCAGCCGCCGCGGAACTCCTCGGAACGGACGGTGGCGGCGTCCGAGAACAGAACCAGCGCCAGCGCCGCCTCGACGAGGGTGCGCACCGGCCCGGCGTCGTGCTCCAGGTCGAGCAGCCCGAGACCGACCGGACCGATGACCACGCCGGCCGCGGTGAACACCATCGGGGCCGATACGGAGCGTGCGGCCAGGCGCCGGGAGACCAGGGCGTACCCGCCGGTGACCGCGGCCACCACAGCGACGGCCCAGCCGCCGTTTCCGCTCACCTGTGCTCCTTCGGCTGGGCGCGGTGGCCCCGGGCCTCCGTCGCCGCGTGGGCTCCGGCGCGCCTGCTCCGCCGGCGCGTCCCGGTGGCAGGGAGCGTAACGTCGGGGCCTCGCGGATCGCCGCAACAGCGGCGGCGCCCGGCGGCCGAGTCCCCTGAGTGGAGGCGACCGCCCCCGGCATTCCGGAGCAGCGCCCCCAAGGTCACCCACGACGGGTGATGGCCGCCCCGTCCGCGCGCGGCAGGCTACGAGGGAACTCCACCGGCTCGTGCCTGCCCGCGTCGCAAGCCGGGGCCGGGCAGTACGCCCCCCGGCCGTCTCAGGGCAGGGGCCTGGTCAGCGAGGAGCCGCGCATGTCCACCTCCCCCACCCCCGGCCCGGCCGGTCCCGACGGCCCGGAAGAGGGCCGTCCCCTCGGCCCCGCCGAACGCCACGAGTACGAGCGCCTCCGGCGCGCTTCCCACGTACAGCACCGGAAGCTGCGCACCGCCGGCGCGGTCGTCCTCCTCGTCCTCGCCTTCGTGCTGGCCCCGCTCGGCGCCGTCGCCGCCTGGGCGGAATCCCAGGTCTCCGACGCCGACCGGTACGTACAGACCGTCGCCCCGCTCGCCCGCGAGCCGGCGATCCAGAACGCGGTGACCGACCGGCTGACCAACGACGTGGTCAAGAAGCTCGACGTCAAGCGGGTCACCGACGCCCTCGCCAAGTCACTCGCCGAGCGCAAGGCGCCGCCCATCGTGGTCAACCAGACCAGACGACTGGGCGGCCCGCTGGAGAACGCGGTGACCGACGTGGTCCACAAGGTGGTGTACAAGGTCGTCTCCAGCGACGAGTTCGCGAAGGTCTGGGACGCCGCCAACCTGCGCGCCCATGCGGCCGTGGTCAAGGTCCTCACGGGCGAGGGCAACAGCGCCGTCCAGGCCCGCGGCGACACCGTCGTTCTGAACATCGGGACCGTCGTGGACAAGGTCCAGCAACGGCTCGAAGACCGCGGCTTCGAGAAGGCCAAGTACATCCCCGACGTCGACCGGCAGGTCGTCCTGCTGAAGACGGACAAGCTCCAGCAGGCGCAGAACGCCATGATGGTGCTCGACATCGTCGGTGTCTGGCTGCCGGTGACGGTCCTGGTACTCGTCGTGCTGGCGGTGTGGACGGCGCCGGCCCACCGGGCGACGCTGCTGACAGCGGGCGTCGGGCTCGCCGTGATGATGCTCCTGCTCCTGGTCGGGATCGCGATCGCGCGCCGCCAGTACCTCGATTCGGTGCCTCCGAGCACCCAGACCCAGCAGGCCGCGGCGGCCGTCTTCGACACGCTGGTGCGCTTCCTGCGGAACAGCACCTGGACGGTGTTCGTCGTCGCCGTGATCACCGCGATCGCCGCCTACCTCTACGGGCCCGGCCGTCCTGCCCGCGCCGTACGCTCCGGTGCCGGCCGGGCCACGGGCGCGGGCGGAAGACGGCTCGCCCGGGTCGGCGTGCGCACCGGGGGAGTGGGCCGGTGGCTGGATGCCCACCGGGCCTGGACGACCGGGACCGTCATCGCGATCGGTGCGCTGGTCCTGGTGCTGTGGAACTACCCGACACCGGCCTCGGTCGCCCTCGTCCTCGGCATCGTGCTCGTCGTGCTCATACTGCTGGGCATCCTCGCCGCAACCGGAACTCCGCCGTCCGGCATCCCGCCGACACCAGCACCGGCCGGTGCCCCACCCGGGCCCCCACCGGACGACGCACCGCCCGGCCCGTCTACGGACGACGCACCGCCCGGCCCGTCTACGGACGACGCGCCGCCCGGCCCGCCGGTTCGCCCGTAGGGGGTGATGCCGCCGACGGCCGGCGCGCGCGAAGGTGAGGGCGTACCACTGGTGATCGGGCTGGTGATCAGGAGAGAGTGATGACTGAGTACCTGGCGTACGACTATCCGGTCCTCGGAGCCTTCTGGACCGTGATGTGGATCTTCCTGTGGATCTGGTGGCTGATGCTGCTGTTCCGCATCATCGTCGACATCTTCCGCGACCGGCGGATGAACGGCTGGGCGAAGGCTGGCTGGCTCATCTTCGTGATGGTCATCCCGTTCCTCGGCGTGCTGGTCTACGTGATCGCGCGCGGCCGGGACATGGGTGAGCGCGAGCTCCAGCACGCCCGCGCCCAGCAGGAGTCCGTGAACGCCTACATCCGGGACGTGGCGGGAGGCGGCACCGGAGGCGTGGACCAACTGGCCAAACTCTCCGAGCTCAAGAGCAAGGGCGACATCACCGAGGCGGAGTTCCAGCGCGCGAAGGAAAAGCTCCTGCACTAGCGCAGGCCCCTCCGCGGGCCGCTCGCCGCTACACCGCTCCGCGGGACGCCCGCCACATCGTGTGCTCCCGGCTGATCGCCTCCTCCGCGTCGGCCACCTCCTGCGCCCACCGTGACTCCTCGTGCACCGCGGTCAGCCGCTGGTGCACGATGCTCAGTTCGGTCGCGGCGAAGGTGTAGGCCCGGCCGAGCGACTCGTACTGCCGGACCGCGAACCACGCGGCTCCCGCGCCCAGCACCGCCGCCAGTACCCCGGGCAGGTCGAACGGGATGATCCCCAGGAGCCGCAGGACCGCGGCGAGCACGCCCAGGCCCTCGACGGTGATCAGGCCGAGCCGCCAGCGGCGGGCGAGGGTGATGTTCATGGCGGCCTTGGTTCCGTACCACTGCTGTTGATCGGCGATGCGCCCGGCGAGATAGGCCTGTTGACGGACCTCGAACGGGCTCAGCCGCAGCTCGGCCATGGCTTCGGTGGCGGCCATCGAACCGACCGGGACGATGCTGTCGCTGGGCGCCTCCCGCAGCAGCACCTCCAGGCGCTGGTGGAACCTGCGCTCCGCCGTGTCCGCGGGCAGGTCGGCCGGGAAGGGGTCGCCGGCCACCGCGTAGCGCCAGGACAGCGTCTTCGCCGACTCGGCCAACGCCCGCCCGTCGTACCAGGCCCGCTCCGGCCGTTCGGTGAGCATCCAGACCTCTACGTACACGGTCGCCAGGAACGCCAGGAGCACCATCGCCACCGCGGGGTCCGCGCTCGACACCGCGCAGGCCGCGGCGGCGATCGCCAGCAGCAGTCGCCATTTCGTGCCGGTCATGTAGCGCCGCTGCCCCGACAGCGAAGCGGCGTCGGCCGACCGGAATACCGCCGGGAAATCCTCGTCCCCGAGTGTGCGCACCTCGCCCATCCGCAGCCCGCCCCTCGCCCGCGCAGAGTGAGTCCGAAATACCAGAGAAAAGTGAAGTCTAGAGGCGATCGGGGGCGTCCGGGCGGGAACGCGGATCGTGGTCCGCGGTGGCCCGAACCCGCTTGGGCAGAGGCACCGTTGCGCATGCCTGTGCTGATGAGGATGATGCGGGCACGGCCCCGGGCGGGCCCGTGGCCGGTCTGACGGACGGGGGATCCGGAATGACTGAGAGGAACGCGCCGCAGCAGCGGGTGTACCGGAATGACGCCTTCATCTCCTATCACCATGCCTCGGACCGGGCGAAGGCCGCCCATCTGCGGCGGGGACTGCAGAATTTCGCGCGCAGCTGGCGGCAATTACGCGCACTGCGGGTCTTTCTCGACGAGGCCTCGCTGTCCGCGAATCCGGGACTGTGGCCGGAGATCGAGCGTCAGCTCGCGGAATCCGGTGCCTTCGTGCTGCTGGCCTGCCCGGGCTCGGCCGGCTCGCCGTGGGTGCAGAAGGAGATCAACTGGTGGCGCGCCGGGCGGGGGTCGCGGCAGGTGCTCCTCGTCGTCACCGGCGGGGAGCTCGTGTGGGACCAGGAGCGCGGAGACTTCGACTGGGAGCGCACCACCTGCCTGCCGCGCACCATGGCGGGCATGTTCACCGACGAACCGCGCTGGGTCGACCTGCGTTGGATGCCGGAGGACAACCCCGGCTCGCTCCGCGACCCCCGGTTCCAGCAGTGCGTGGCCGATCTGGCGGCGCCTCTGCACGGCCGCCCCAAAGAGGACCTGATCGGCGCGGACGTCGCCCAGCACCGCAAGACCCGGCGGCTGGCGCGGGGCGCGCTCGCCGTCATCACCACCCTCGCCGTGCTCGCCGGCGTGGCCTCCGTGGTCGCGGTCCTGCAACGGAACGAGGCCCGCAGTCAGGCCCGGCTGGCGACCTCCCGACAGCTCGCCGCCACGGCCCTGAACCTCAAGGACGGAAACCTGCGGCTGGCATCGCTGCTGGGCGTCGAGGCGTACCGCATGCAGCAGTCGCCCGAGGCCATCGCGACGCTGAACCAACTCGCCACCGACAGCCCGTACTTGGCGGCCATGGTGTCGAGCGCGAAGGACATCAGCGCGTTCGCCTTCAGCGGGGACGACACCGCCGTGGTCGTGGGGGACGCGGGCGGTGCGGTCACGGTCCGGCGCAGCGACGACGGCGCCGTACGCGCCCGCACGGCGCTGCCGGGCCGGATCACGGCGGCGGGCTTCAGCGAGGACGGCAAGCGCGTGGCGGTCGGCGACGAAAAGGGAAACCTGGGGGTCTACGACCTGGTGGGCAGGAAGCTGCGGCGGCTCGCGCCGATGCCGGGGGCGGTGGGCTCGGTGACGTTCGGGATGGGCGGAGACCTGGCCGTCGCGGACAAGGACGGCACGGTGACGCTCTACGAGCAGGCCCGGACGAAGTCCCGTTCGCGGAGCACCGGCCACCGCGACAGCCGGGTGGTCTTCCAGAATCAGGAAACCCATCTGCTGGTGCGCGACCTGGTGGGCGGCGGCGCGCTGTACACCGTGCCCGACCTTCACACGGTCATGGACAGCGAGGAGATGACGGTGCCGGCCGGGCAGCACGCGTCGGCCGTGTCCCTGGGCGGGCACTGCTTCGGCTACCTCAAATACGGGCGCTTCACCAACACGGGCCTCCCCAACGGGGAAGCCCCCGGAGGCCTCCCCGACACCTGCGGACGTTTTCCCACCATCCCCAACGAAGAGGCGCTGCTGCTGGCGGTGACCGACACCGAGCGGATGGCGGTCGGTACGGCGTCCGGCATCACGGTGGTCGACGGCGACGGTGACGACGGCCCGACCGCAGGGCAGCCGAACCTGATGCGCACCCTCACCGGTGTCGGGCGTCCCGGGCTGCTGGAGTTCTCGCCCACGGGCCGCAGACTCGCCTCCGCGCACGGCAGGACCGCCGCGCTGTGGAACTTCGACCAGGCGGCCCGGACCGCCCGCGCGCACGGCCTCTCCCTCGCCGACGCCGAGACCGCGGTGAAGGCCCCGCCGCTCGCGACCGGCCCGGGCGGCCGGATCGCCTGGAGCAACCCGCTGGAGGACGAGTCGCAGTCGGAGCAAGAGCACGTGCTGCACGTCTGGAGCCCGAAGGGCGGCACTCTCGCCGGTGGTGATGCCCTGTTCTACTACTGCGTCGCCTTCAGCCGCGGCGGCCGCACGCTCTACGCGGGCGACGAGCGCACGGTCCAGGAGTGGGCCGTCACCGGCAAGCGTCTGGAGAAGCGGCGCACGGTGGCGCTGGCCGGGCCGCAGGAGGGCTACCACGCGGTCCCGTTGCAGATCGCCCCGCTGGCGGACGGCACGCTGGTCGTGACCACGGGGGACGGGGCGGTCCATCTCGCCGACCCGTCGGCGCAGCACACCCGGATCGTGGTCCCGCCGGGCTCAAAGGATCCCGACGCCCCTCTGCTGTCCTCACTGAGCGCCGACGGCCGTACCGTCGCCGTGGGAACTCCCCAAGGGTCCGTCGACGTCTACGCGGTCCCCTCCGGACGCCGGGTGCAGACGGCGCGCCTGGACCATCACGAGGCGGTGCACGCCTTCGCCCTGGCCGGCACGGGCCGTTCGCTGTTCCTCGACGGTGCCGGGAGCACCTTCGCCCGCTGGGACCTGGACGATCAGCGGCTGCGCTGGCAGAGCG
Organism: Streptomyces sp. NPDC021749; assembly: GCF_040640655.1. Lineage (NCBI taxonomy): Bacteria > Bacillati > Actinomycetota > Actinomycetes > Kitasatosporales > Streptomycetaceae > Streptomyces > Streptomyces sp. NPDC021749. The sequence continues at coordinate 76,677 of NZ_JBFACE010000010.1, forward strand.
ACGAGCCGAACGGCGGCCGGGTGGCGGTGAGCGACGACGGGCGTACCGTCGTCACCCTGGCCGACAGCGGTGCCCTGACCCGATGGGACGCCGACACCGGAGACCGGCTGGGCGGCCCCCAACTGCCCATCCCGCCCCATACGTTGTCCGGAACGGGGGGCATCGGCGAGCACACCGAGTTCCTGGTCGACGACACCGGCACGCTCTGGACCGCCACCGAAGGCGGGGAGATCCTCTCCTGGGGCTTTTCCGTGGACTCCTGGATCGACAGCCTCTGCCGGATCGCCGGCCGCAGCCTGACCGACGCCGAATGGCGCCGCTACGTGGGCACCACCCCGCCGTCCCGGCCCACCTGCGGCTGACGGCGGAAGGGGGACAGTGGCACGCAACGGCCCCTCCGAACAGCAGCCGGAGGGGCCATCGTGTCAGCGGGTTTGCCGGTGCGTCAGTGGGTGCGCACCCACCACACCACGAAACCGATCGCCGCGGTACCGCACGCGTAGGACGCGCCGCGCAGGAAGCTGGTGGCGACCAGCCTGCGGTAGCGGCGCCATACGCCTAACCGTCGGGGTGCCGGCGGGTGTGCCTCCGTAGACTGCATGGGGATCCCCTCTCTCGAAGCTGAGTGATGACGATGATTCCAGGCAGGGAGCCCCCTCAGTCGGAGGTTGGTCGCCGGACGGCTGAGCGGGCTCCCTCGCGCTGAGGACAGCTTACGAGATTGTGCGCTTGTGAAAGCTCGGGGGGTCCCCTAGTGGCGGCCCCCGCCGCGCAGCGGGGGCGAGGGCCTTGTTCGTCAGTGCGCGAAGGGCGGTTCGAAGCAACCCGACTCCGGATACGGTCCGTTGACCTGCACCTGGTAGTTGGTCTTCTGCACGAACGCGGTCACGCAGGCGTCGTTGTGCACGTGCAGGCCGATCCGGGCGCCCTCGTGCGTGACGTAGTGGTCGCCCTCGAAGCGCGGTTCCATGCCCCGCACTTCGAGCTGCCCGCCGAGCCGCTCACCCTTGGGGCCGGTCCGCTGCTCCTGGTACCCGAGCGCGAGCATCGCCGAGCGGACGCTCTTGGGGTCCCATTTCCCCTGCTTCCAGAGGCGTTTGAGGACCGGCTCGATGCGGTGGGCCTCCCGCTGCGCGTCCTTCTCGCCGGCCGGGGACATCTCGCGGGATTGCCGGCCAGCGTTGTTCTCGTTGTAGTGCGGGGCTCCGTCGTGGGCACCCGGTTCCACGTAGGGAGAGGCGCCGGGACCGGAGGGGCTGGGGCTGGAGGCCGGCCTCGCACTGGGGGAGGCGCTGGGCTCTCCGGCTGCGACGCGCTGCTGACCACAGGCCGTCAGGGGTATCGCGGCGCTCAGGAGCAGAACGGCGGCGAGGCGTCTTCGCCGTTGCGGTGTGGAAAGGAACATGCGGTCACTCTGCCACGGTCGTTGGCGCATCGGCGGGCCTGGCCCCGGGCCGGGCCGCACCTGTGCGCATGGGCCCGTTCGCGGGAAGCACGGTTACTGTGACGCCCATGACGGACTCCGCACTCACCGAATCCTCCTTCTGGGACCTCCCGCCGGACGCGGACGTCGTCCGGTCCGGCGCCTACGAGCTCACCCTCGTCCGGCCCGGAGTCCCCACGGACGCGAGCGGCCTCCCGGTGCACGACCCGGTCGCGGCCCGCCGGTTCGCCGAGTCCTTCGGCACCATCGACACGGTCCTCGAAGACCTGGGAACCGTGCCCGCGACGGATGACGCATCCGCCGGCACCCGCGCGGACCTGGAACGGGTCCGGGTCGGATGCTGGGGCGGCGTCACCGAGATCACCGACCCCGGTCTCGTGCAGTGCAACGGCAGCTATCCGGTCGAGGCGGAAGCGGAATCCCTCGCCGAGCGCTTCCCCGACGCCGTGATCATCGCCTCGTGCACGGTCGACTACGAGCTGACCTACGGTGCCTACAAGATCATCCACCCCGACGGGGTCCGGCTGTTCGCCGCCGGCTGGTACGCAACGTCCGAGGAGTACTGGGACGTCGAGGGCTCACCGGCCGACGTGGCCGCCGCCTTCGGCATCACGGCATCCGAACTGTCCGACGCCTACGTCGACCTGGACGCCGCCGCCCACGTCTTCTCCTGGGAGGGCCTGTGCCGCCTCGCCCTCCAGAAGGTCGCACCCCTCGACCACACCGGCCGGGTCACCTCCCTCTTCCGCGTGCGGCACACCGAAGACGCCACCGGCCGCATGGAAGAGATGTGGCTCGAAGAAGAAGAGTGACCCGGTGAGGCCGGGGAGGCGAAGGCACGCAGGCTGGCCGGCTCTCCTCCTTTTCCTTCTCCTTCATCCGCCGCCGACCGCCTCGGCCAACGACTCGGGCAGCCCCAGGAAGCGCAGCGCGTCGGGCAGGGCCGCTCCCTGGGCGGACGCCGATCGGGCGGCCTGTCGGTAGTAGGCCCGGGCCTCCGTCCGGTCGCCGCGGGCCTCCGCCGCGCGGCCGAGTCCGGCCAGCGCACGGACCCGGTGGCCGAGCCCCTTGATCCAGTGCGGGTCGAGCTGCGCCAAGGCCTGTGCGTACAGCTCCTCGGCCGTGGCCGGATCCCCCTCCAGGAGGGCGAGGTCGCCGAGCGCACGCCGGGTGGCCGCCATGGCCGAGGCGCTGCCGGCCTGTCGGGCGCACTCGGCGGCCCGGGTGTAATCGGCGCGCGCCGCGGTCGGGTCGGCGTCGACGCGGTGGTCGCCCCGGTTGACGAGCAGATCGGCACAGTCTTCCCAGGCACCCAACTGCTCGGCGAGGGCGAGCGCCTCCTCCGTGAGCGCGAGCGCCTCCTCGCGTGCCCCGCGCGCGCCCGCGAGGCCGGCCAGCGCGTCCAGGGCCAGCGCGGCCCCCCATCGCTCACCCAGTGCGCGGAACCCGGCCACCGCGGCACGGAACGCCGGCTCGGCCTGCTCCACCTCCCCGTTGCCGAGGAAGCCGAAGGCGGACACATAGTGCGCGACCGCGCGTACCCACGGCTCGGGGCGATCGCGTTGGGCGGAGACCAGGGCGAGGGCGGCGGGGCCGTCGCCGTCGCCGGCATTGTGCATCATCCAGAGCAGGAGAGCGGCCGGGTGGCGCCCCGGCCCGGTGCCGGACCATGCGGCCCTGAGTGCCCTTTCGGCCGGCTCCCGGTGACGGCGCCACACCTCCCGGCCCGCCGGTCCGGACGCCGCGAGCAGCACACAGATCGCGTACGCCTCGCCGTGCCCGGCCGGCGGAGCATCCCCCACGGTGTCGAGCAGTGCGGCCGCCAGCGGCGCCGCCGCGCCGGAGACACCGCGGATCCACAGGTATGTCGAGGCCGAGGCGAGCAACTCCGCGGCGGTCCCGGTCTCCCCGGCCGTCACGGCCCACTGCAGGGCCGCCAGCAGGTCGGAGTGCTCCGCCGCGAGGACCGCCAGCCACCGGAGCTGTTCGTGCCGGCGCAGCCGCGGTTCGGCGTCGCGGGCCAGCTCCAGCAGGGTCCGGGCGTGCGCCTGCCGCACCACCGCCGTTTCGCCCGCGGCGTCCAGCCGTTCCGTGGCGTACGCGCGGATCGTCGCCAGCATGCGGTAGCGGTCGCCCGACCGTTCCAGCAGCGACTTGTCGGCCAACGACTCCAGCGTTTCCTCGTCGGTGCCGCACACCCGCAGCGCGGATTCGACGCCCGCCCCCTCGGCGAACACCGCAAAGCGCCGCGCGGCCCGCCTCTCCGGCCCGGAGAGGAGATCCCAGCTCCAGGCGATCACCGAGCGCAACGTCCGGTGCCGCTCATCCACCGTCCGGGCGCCGCGCGCGGCCACGGCGAGCCGGTCGGGCAGCCGCGCCGCCAGCTCGTCGAGGCCGACCGTGCGCAGCCGGGCCGCCGCCAGCTCGATGGCCAGCGGCAGGTTGTCCAGCGCCCCGCACACCCGCCGTACGGCCTGCGGGTCGGGGACGAACCCGCGTCGCACCGCGCGCGCCCGGGCGGTGAACAGCTCCACGGCTGCCCCGTCGTCGAGCGGCCGTACGGGATGGAGGTGCTCACCGATGACGCCCAGCGCCTCCCGACTGGTCGCCAGCACCTTCAGCCGCGGACACGCCGTCAGCAGGCGCGCCGCCAACGCGGCGACCTCCTCGACCAGGTGCTCACAGTTGTCCAGGACGAGGAGGAGCACCCGGCCCGACAGCGCCGCGACCAGACGCGCCAGCGGGTCCCGGTCACCGGCCGCCACATGCAGTCCCCGCTCCCGCAGGCCGAGGGCGCGCAGCAGTGCCTGCGGGAGGAGGGCACCGTCGCGCAGCGCGCCCAGCTCCACGAAGGCGACCTGCTCGGTCTCCGCCGCGCAGACCTCCACCGCCAGCCGGGTCTTGCCCACGCCACCCGGCCCGGTCAGCGTCACCAGCCGTGCCTCGCCGAGGAGTTCGGCGATCGCCACCACCTCGCCGGCCCGGCCGACGAAGGCCGTCAGCGGGGCGGGCGGCGCGGTGGGGGAGGGGGAGGGGTCGGCACTCAGCAGTTCGTGGTGCAGCCCGACGAGTTCCGCCGACGGATCGGTGCCCAGCTCGTCGGCGAGATGCCGCCTGGTCCTCTCGAACACCACCAGGGCCTCGGCCTGCCCGCCGTCGGCGAACAGCGCCCGCATCAGCAGTCCGGCCAGCCGTTCCCGGAGCGGATGGCGATCGAGGAGTTCGCGCAACTCCGGTATGACGGCGCGGTGTTCGCCCAGGAGCAGCGCGGCCTCGATCCGGTCCTCGTGCACGGAGAGCCGCAGCTCCTCCAGCCGTGCGGCGGCGGCCCGGGCCGGCTCGCTGTCCGCGGCGTCGGCGAGCGCCGGCCCCCGCCACAGTTCCAACGCCTCGTGCAGCAGGGAGGCCGCCCGCTGTGCCTCACCCTCCCGTAGCGCCGCCCGGCCCTGCTGCGCCAGCCGTTCGAACCGCCCGGCATCGACGTCGTCCGCGGCGACGACGAGGCGATAGCCCGCTCCGGTCCGTTCGATCGCCGCCGCCTCGCCCAGGGCCGACCGCAGCCGGGAGATCTGGGACTGGAGCGCGTGCGGCGACGGTGTGCCCTGCGGCCCGGTGCCGTCGGCCAGCCGGTCGGCCGGGACGACGTCCCCGGGCCGGACGAGCAGCAGCGTGAGCAGCGCGCGCCGCGCGGGTCCGCCCAGGGAGACCTCCGCCCCGTCGTCGCCCCACATCAGCGTCCCGCCGAGGATTCCGAAGCGCATATGGGTGATTATCCACAGCGCCTGCGGGTGGTGAGCCACCCGCACCCGTCAGGCGATCGGGCCGAGATACGTACCGCCGGAGACGTCGATGGTCTGGCCGGTGACCCACCGTCCCTGCGGTCCGGCCAGGAACCCGACGACCTCGGCCACGTCCTCGGGCTCGCCGAGGCGCCCCAGCGCGGTGATCGCCTCCAGCCCGGCGACCACCTCGGGCACGGACGTGTAGGCGGCGGTCAGATCGGTCCGCACCGCGCCCGGTGCGACCGTGTTCACCGTGATCCCGCGCCGGCCGAGTTCGTTGGCCAGCGACGGGGCGAGCGACTCCAGTGCCGCTTTGGTGACGGTGTAGCCGATCTGGGTGGAGACGGCGAACCGGCTGGCCGTGGAGCCCATGTTGATGATCCGGCCGCCGTCGTTGAGCAGCGGAAGGGCCCGCTGGACGACGAAGAACGGCGCGGTGACATTGACCGCGAGCAGCCGGTCCCACTCCTCACGGGTCACCTGCGAGACCGGGTTCCCCGAGGAGATGCCCGCGTTGTTGACCAGGATGTCCAGCCCCCGCCCCGCCAGCCCGGTGGTCAGGCCCTCGAAGAGCCGGTCCACCGCACCGTCCGCACCGAACCGGGCCCGCACGGCGAAGGCCCGTCCGCCCGCCCCCGCGATCCGGGCCACGGTCTCCCGGGCCGCCTCCGCATTGCCCCCGTAGTGGACCGCGACCCACGCCCCCTCGGCGGCCAGCCGTAGCGCCACCGCGCGGCCGATGCCCCGCGACCCGCCCGTCACCAGCGCCGTCTTACCCGTCAACGCACCCGTCGTCGCAACCATCGTCAGCCCCTCACTCGGCGGCCGGTCCTCTCTGCGGAACCGGCGATGCCGCCACACTGCCGACGTGGCCTCACCGCGCACTCACCGTCCGCTCACCGGGGCTGCGGGGCGGAAGAGAACACCTCTGCTTCGGGAAAGAACACATCTGCCCAGGGGAACGCCTCTCCCCGGGGAAACATCTCTCCCCGGACACACACATGCCCGCGCCGGGCCGTTTCCTCCGGTGAAAGTGGAAGGGCTTCGGAGGAAGCGCCCCGGCGCGGGTGTTGTGGTACGGGTTTCAGCGTCCGCCCCGGGTGGCACCGTGGTCCATCGGCCACACCCCGGACGGCTTCTTCCCGTTTTAGCTGGCCATGCCGCCGCCGCCGGTGTGAATGCCACCGGAGGGGTGGTGGTGCTTCTTCTTGTGGTGCTTCTTCTTCTTGTGGTGCTTCTTCTCCACCGGCTTGGCGTGGTGGTGCTGGAAGTGCCGGTGCTCGACGTCGTGGCGGAGGACCACCAGGCGCTCACTGGCGTTGACGCAGGTGTTGCCGAAGGCCGGGTTCAGTACACCGGGGATGTTGATGGTGTTGCCACACAGGTTGACCGGAATGTGGATCGGGACCTGAATGACGTTGCCTGACAACACGCCCGGCGATCCGGCCGCAACGGCGGACGCCTCACTGTCTGCAAAAGCAGTCGACATGCCGCTCAGCGCAGTGCTTGCCGCAAGAGCGGCAATAGCAGTCACTCGCGTGAAGCGTGACATAGCAATTTCTCCCGATCGATCGCGGCGGCTCGCTACCGCCTCCTGTCACTTCCTTTCGGCAGCCGTGAGCTTCTGGTGAAGGGTTTGAGATCTTTTCACTCTTTCGATTCACTCTGGATGCGCCGCCTGGACGCCGGTGGCCAGTAATTCCCGCACCCGGCCTTGGGCGGGGTTTTTGCCGGTGCCCGACCGGTTGACGGTGAAGACGACGTCCGGGCCCGCAGCGGCGCCTTCTCCGTGAGCCTTCAGCGGACCTCCTGCGTCGAACCGGCAGATCGCCGCCCTCGTCGAACACTCGTCCCTATGCTGACGCCATGATCGATGTACCCCTTTCAGCGCTGGAAGTCGCGATGGTCCAAACGGGCACCCGGGCCGAGGAGACCCTGCGCGACACCGCCGCCTTCGCACGGGAGATGGAACGGCTGGGCTACCACCGGATCTGGTACGCCGAGCACCACCACTCCCCGGCCATCGGCGCGTTCCCGCCCGTCGTGCTCACCGCGCACGCCGCCGCCTCCACCTCGGCCATCCGGCTCGGCTCCGGTGGAGTGCTCGCACCCCACCACGCCCCCCTCATGCTGGCGGAGCAGTTCGGCACGCTGGCCGCCCTGCACCCCGACCGCATCGACCTGGGCATCGGCCGTGGCCCCGGCACGTTCGACGAGGGCATCGCCCGGGCGCTGCGCCGCGGGGCCGGGCCGACGACGGACGCCGAGTACCACGACGACGTGGCCGCGATCCTGTCCTTCCTCGTCGACGAGGTCGCACTCGACCCGCTGCCGGAACCCTGGCTGCTGTCGTCCAGCACCGCGGGTGCCGCACTCGCCGCACGCCTCGGCCTGCCGATCGCCCTCGCCCACCACATCCGGCCGGACAACACCCAAGCGGCGGTGGAGCGTTACCGGGCGGAGTTCACCCCGTCCCCCTGGTGCGAGCGCCCCCGGGTGCTGCTGTGCGTGGAGACGGTCTGCGCCGAGACGGAAGAGGAAGCCGCGTGGCGCATCGGGCCGATGAACGTCGTCAAGGCCGGCCTCCTCAAGGGCCTCAGCGAGATCCCCTTCCCCACCCCGGAGGAAGCGGCCACCCATCCCTTCACGGCACAGGAGCAACAGGCCCTGGCCGGCTTCCGCGCCCAGCAAGCCGTCGGCGCACCCGAGACCGTCATGCGCCGGCTCGCCCAACTGGCCGATGCGACCGGAGCGGACGAACTGATGCTGACCACACCGGTCTACGACCTCCGCGACCGCGTCCGTTCCTACGAACTCCTCAGGAAGTACTCCCAGGCGTGATCAGCGCTGGGCGGTGGTGCTGGCCCCGTCCAACGTCTCCCGGATGATGTCCGCGTGCCCGGCGTGCTGGGCCGTTTCCCTGATCAGATGCAGCAGGATCCGGCGCCCCGACCAGTAGACCGTCTCCGGCGGGGACCAGGGAGTCCTGGGAAGCGGCACGGTCCGGTCCAGGTCCGGCAGGGCGCGCACGGTCTCTTCGACCGTGCGTGCCGAAGCCGCATACCGTTCCAGCAACTCCGGGAGCGTCTCCGTCTCGGCCATGCGGTACTGCCCGGTGTCGAGCATGCCGTCCGGCAGCGCCCCGTCCCCCCTGGCGAGGATCTGCGCCCACACCTGCTCGCCACGGGTCATGTGGGTGATGATCCCGCCCAGCGTCAGCTCGCTCACGGTGGTGCGCTGCCTCGCCTGTGCGTCGGTGATGCCGCGCGCCGTGATCAGCAGCAGCTCACGCTGCTCGGCGAGTGCGCGCACCAGCTCACCGCGCTCGCCGGGAAGGAAAGGGGCCGGGCTTTCCGAAGGATGAGTGGTCATGGGACGAACGTAGGGGTGATGTAGGTCAGTTGCCGTCCTCGTGGTCGGTTGCCGTCCTCGTGGACGCCCAGGGGAATCCCTGGGGGAAGGGTGATGGCCGACCCCTACCTCTCATACCTGAGAGCTAGTCGGCGAATGCACTCCCCAGCGGGACGCGGGGCAAAAGGCCTGCTCCATAGCTTCTGGACCGGAAGCACGACCGGCTTCCGGTACGGAAGGATCGATCATCACCATGGCGTCCCGCCCACGCACCAGACGTCTGCTGCGCACCCTGCTCGCCGCTCTCGTCGCCTCCGCCGTGGCCGTGCCGGTTTCCGGTGCGGCGCGCCCCTCGGCCGTTCCGGCGCCGGCCCCGGTTCCGCTCGCGCCGTTGCGGGCGGCCACGGCCGGGAAGCTCGCCGGGCGGTACGCCGTCCAACGCGCGGGGATCCGGGCGGCGGAGCGGATGGCCGCCCGCCACGGCGATCTGGCACGGGCCGCCGCGCTGCGGGCCATGGCCTCGCCCGGACGGCAGTTCCTCGCCTTCGACGGTCGCGACGGGGGCCGCACCGTCGAGGTGTTCGGCGATCTGGCGCGGGCCGGACGGATCGCCGTGCTGGTACCGGGCTCGGACACCGGCCTCGACACGTATGGTCGGCTGCAGGCGGGTGCGGTGGCGCTGCAACGGCGGTTGGGCGATCGGGCGGCCGTCATCGCGTGGCTGGGTTACGAGACGCCGGGGACGATGAGTGCCGATGTGGTATCGCCGGCCCGTGCCACCGCTGCCGCGCCTCAACTCCGCTCTTTCATCGAGCAGTTGAGGTCGACGGTGGGGGGCGGAGTGCGGATCACCGTGCTGTGCCACTCCTACGGATCGGTGGTGTGCGGCCGGGCCGCGACCGGGCTGGCGGTGGCGGACATCGTGCTGTACGGCAGTCCGGGCGCCGGGGCCGACAGTGTCGCCGGGCTGCACACGCGGGCGAGGGTGTGGGCGGGGCGCGGAGACGACGACTGGGTGGCCGAGGTGCCGCACGTGCGGCTGCAACTGCCCTTCGGTGAGGTCGGACTGGGTGCCGATCCGGTCTCGCGTGGGTTCGGTGCCCGGTTGTTCGCGGCGGGCGCGGGCGGCCACAGCGACTATCTCAGGCCCGGTTCGCTGTCCCTGGCCAATCTCGCGCGGATCGTCAACGGGCAGGCGCCGGTCGGGAGGGTCCACCGTGCTGTGTGAGCCCGTCCGGCGGCTCGTCGCCGCCCAGCGCCACCTCGTCCGGCGGATCGACGCGGCGACCCCGCCCGAACGCGACCGTACCGTTGACGCGCTGCGCGCCGTCGCCATCCTCGGTGTGGTGTGCGGGCACTGGATGGGGACGGCGCTGGTCGCCGACAGCGGCACCGTGCGCGCGGTGAGCCCGCTGCACTTCCTGCCCCAACTGACCCCGGTTTCCTGGGTGTTCCAGACACTGGCGGTGTTCTTCCTGGTGGGAGGACAGGTGGGTGCGCACAGTTACGCCGCCGCCCGGGGCCGCGGCGAGTCGTACCGGCAGTGGCTCGGCGCCCGGGTGTCCCGGCTGTTCCGGCCGGTCGCGGCGGTACTGGTGGTGTGGAGCGCGGTGGCGGGTGCGCTGCTCGCCTCCGGGGTGCGGCTGGCGACCGTGCACACGCTGGGCAAGCTGGTGCTGTCGCCGCTGTGGTTCCTGCTGGTCTTCACCGGGCTGACGGCCGCGACACCGCTGGTCGCCAGGCTGCATCCGCTGTGGCCGCTCGCCGTCGTGCTGCACGTCGATCTGGTCCGGTTCGGTCTGGGCGGGCCCGGCTGGCTCGGCTGGCTCAACGTGGCCGCGGGGTGGCTGGTCCCGTACTGCCTGGGAGCGGCCTGGGCGCGCGGCGGGCTGCGGGACCGTACGACCGGGTGGGTGCTGCTCGTGGGTGGCACCGTCGGCACCGCCGGGCTCGTCGGGTGGGCCGGCTATCCGGCGTCGATGGTCGGGGTGCCGGGTGCCGCGGTCTCCAACCTCAACCCGCCCACCCTCGCGGCCGTCACCTTCGGGCTGGCCCAGTGCGGTGCGGCCCTGCTGCTGGTCGGCCCGCTGCGGCGGGCGCTGCGCCGGCCGGCGCTCTGGGCAGCGGTGGCACTGCTGAACCTCTCGGCCATGACGGTCTTCCTGTGGCACCAGACCGCGATGATGGCGGTGACGGCGATCGGCCTGCTTGCCGGTGACCCGCTGCCCGGCCTGCACACCCTGCCCGACGAGGCCGGCTGGGTGCCGGCCCGACTGGGCTGGCTGCCGGTGTTCGCGGTGGCGCTGGGGGTGTGCTGGGCGGCGTTCCACCCGTACGAGCAGGGGCGGCGCACGCGCACCAGCGGCGGGCGGGTCGTCCGCGAGCGGTCACCTGCCTCGCTGGGGGAGTGCCCACCCGCTTCGTTGGCGGAGGCCCGGCGTGTCTAAGGTGACGTCCGTGACGACGGGGGGATGGCGTGGCCGCCGGCCGCTGCGCGGCGCGCCGCTGCGGGGACTGCGGGCACTGCGGCGGCTGCCGCGTACGCTGCGCGAGGATCTGGGCACGACCCGGAGTGCGCGACTGCCGCGCCTCCCAGGTCCCAGCTGGCTGGACTGGCTGCCGGCCTTCGGGACGCTGTGGGTACTGACCGCCGCCTGCCTGGCCGTGTTCGCCGTGGACTCGCTCCACGGGCGGTACGGCATGGAGGGGGGCTACGCCCTGCTGCTCGGGGTGGGCGAAGGGGCGGGGCTCGTCGTCGCGATGTTCCGTCCGGTGCCCGCCTGGTGGGCGGTGACCGTCATCATGGTCGTCGTGGCGCGGCTCTCCGAGTCGAGCATGAACCCGGACGTGGTGTTCCCGTGGACGGTCGAGGGGGTCATCGCGCAGAGCGGGGTGTTGCTGCTGCTGGCGTTCCGGCACCGTCTCAGGGCGGCGGTCGAGGCGCTGGTGATCACCCTCGTGGTGGGGGTGGCCTGCAGTGTCTTCGCCACCCGACCGCACAACAGCGACGTCGGTCGCGCCGTACCGGCCCTGATCACCGCGGTGGTGGTCGGTGCCGCGCTGCGCGACCGCCGGGTGGCCCGGGCCGAACTCGCCGAACAGGAGGTGCTCACCGCCGAGGAGCGGGCCCGGCGCACCCTCCTGGAAGAGCGCAGCAGGATCGCCCGCGAGCTGCACGACGTGGTCGCCCACCACATGTCGGTCATCTCCATCCAGGCGCAGGTCGCCCCGCACCTGGTCGAGAATCCGTCGGCCGAGTTGCGGGAGAACCTCGCGGGCATCCGGGAGAACGCCGTCGAGGCGCTGGCCGAACTGCGTCGCGTCCTGGGCGTGTTGCGCTCCGAGGAGGCCCTCGCGCACGGGACGCGGCACGCCCCGCAGCCCAGCCTGGACCGGCTGGACGAGCTGATCGGCAAGGTGCGCGACGCCGGGGCCGAGGTCACCGCCGAGACGGTGGGCGAACCGCGCCCGCTGGCCCCGGGCGTGGAGCTGTCGGCCTACCGCATCGTGCAGGAGGCGCTGAGCAACGCGATGCGGCACGCGCCGGGCGCGGCGGTACGGGTGAGGCTCGGCCACCACGGCGCGGGCCTCACCCTGCGGATCACCAATGCAGCGCCCGCCGGGCCCGCCCCCCGGCCTCCGGGTGCCGGGCACGGACTGCTGGGGATGCGTGAACGGACCGCTATGCTCGGCGGCGAGCTGGCCACCGGCCCGACGCCCGACGGCGGTTACGACGTCACGGCGTTCCTGCCCGCCGATGCCTCCCGGCCCGCCGCCGCACCTCCGTTCCCCGCTCCCGCCCCCGCGAAGGACACCCCGTGACGACCATCCGCGTGCTGATCGCCGACGATCAGGTGATGGTCCGTCAGGGCTTCACGGTGCTGCTCAACGCGGAGCCGGGGATCGAGGTGGTCGGCCAGGCCGTGGACGGCCTCGACGCCCTCGACAAGGTCGCCGAACTCGCCCCGGACGTCGTCCTGATGGACGTCCGGATGCCCCGGCTCGACGGCATCGAGGCCACCCGCCGGATCACCGAACCGGCCGGCGCCACCGCCAAAGTCCTGGTGCTGACCACCTTCGACCTCGACGAGTACGTCTACGAGGCGTTGCGCGCCGGTGCCTCCGGGTTCCTGCTGAAGGACGCCTCGGCGGCCGAACTCGCCCACGCCGTACGGGTGGTGGCCTCCGGGGACGCGCTGCTCGCCCCGCACATCACCAAGCGGCTCATCACCGAGTTCTCCCGCGTCACCCGCACTCAGCGGGCCCCGCTCAAGGCCCGGGTCGGCGAGCTGACCGAGCGGGAGACCGAGGTGCTGTCGCTGATCGCCCAGGGCCTGTCGAACGGTGAGATCGCCGAGCGCCTGGTGGTGGCGGAACAGACGGTCAAGAGCCACGTGGGCCGCATCCTGACCAAACTGGGCCTGCGCGACCGCACCCAGGCGGCGGTGTTCGCCTACGAGACGGGGCTGGTGCGGCCGGCGGGCTATTGAGCCTGGCGACGGAGGCCCTGACGGGGAAACCGGCTTGCCGCCGGGCCGCCGGGCCGCCGTCGCGTCAAGGTCTCCGTCGCATCAAAGCCACCGTCGCGTCAAGCCCGCCGTTCCGTCACCGGGTCTTGGGCCGGTCGAACCAGACCGTGGCGAGCGTCGGCACGAGCCCCGCCCAGAACAGCACCTGCGGCAACGGCCTCTCGGCCCAGGGGACTTCGGCGATCAGCAGGGCACACAGCATCGCCCAGGCCGCCTGCCCCACCACGATGCGGGACCATCCGTGGCGGCGGATCAGCGACCGCACGTTGAGCCGGACGCCGGCCCGCCGACGCCGGTAGCGCAGCAGTGCGCCGACGAGCCAGATGGCGGTCATCGGCACGAGAAACCAGAGGCGCTGGCCGAGGTGCAGCGGCAACTCCCGCTGCACCTCGCCCTCGACGGCGAACAGGTCGATCATCGCCCCGGCCAGGCCGACACAGAGCAGGGCGAGCCACCGCACCCCACGCAGCATGCGGTACGTCGCCCGGTCCAGACCGTGTTGCATCTCGGCGGAGTCCGGTACGGCGGCGAGCGCACCGGCGTAGAGGTCGGCGGCCCGGGCGGCCGGGACCCCCGGGGCCTCCGCAGCCTTCCGGGTCTGCCGGGCCAGCGCCTCGGCGTGGGTGGGGTCGATCCGCAGGATGGCCTCGTTGAGCTGCTCGGCGAGCGTCCGGTTGCCCGAGAAGTCGGCGATCTGCTGGGCGACTTCATGGGCGTAGACCTCTTCGGGCCCCAGCCGCAGCGCCTCCTTGGCCAGGTCGGCCGCCTCGCGCAGGACCTCCGCCAGGTCCTCGCGCCGGAGTTCCGTGGCGCCGGTCGCCCGGGCGTGGCGGACCATGGACATACGGCTCACGGCGTCGGCGAGCATCGCGTAACCGAACCAGTGGTGCGGATCGGCACGGACCGCCTCGCGCAGTACGGGCTCCGCCTCGCGCCAGGACCGGTCGGGTATCCGGGTCAGTGCCCGGGCGCGCAGGATGAGGCCCCCGAAGTCCCCGGGAGCCAGTCCGAGTGCCTCGTCAGCCGCTTCGAGGGCGCGTTCCGGCTGCTGGGTGTTCAGATGGCAGTAGCCGCTCTTGATCCAGGCGCCCGTGTCGTCGGGGTTCTCGGCGAGATGCTGCGCGAGCAGGGCCAGCGCCTGGTCGTAGCGGTCGAAATCGATGAGCGCCTGGGCCTTTTCGACGGCCGGATGCAGTGTGGTCACAGTCTGCGCCTCTTCTTGAGATAGGCCACGAGATCGTCGTACATCCCGCCGTCGTTCGCGTACATCGCCACATTGCGGGCGGCCGCGAACCACGGCTCGGTCGAGGGCGTGATCTGCCCCGCCGCGGCCAACAGGTCCTTCATCCCGATCATGCGGACGGTCCCGGTACGCGCCGAGTCCAGCAAGGCGCGCTCGGCCGCCGCCTCACACACATGGGCCAGATCGGCGCCGGACAGCCCGTCCGTGGCCTTGACGAGCTTGCCGAGGTCGACGTTCTCGATGGGCCGCTCCCGCAGGTGGTAGCGGAGGATCGCCTCCCGGGCCGGCGCGTCGGGCGGCAGCACCAGCACGGTCCGGTCCAGCCGGCCGGGCCGCCGCAGGGCGATGTCCACGTCCCAGGGCACGTTGGTGGCGGCGAGTACGAAAACGCCCTCGTTCGCCTCCGCCTCCACGCCGTCCAGCTCGGTCAGCAACTGGTTGACGGTGTTGCGCATACCGGCGCTCTGGGTGCGGCTGCGCTTGCCGCCGAGCGCGTCGAGTTCGTCCAGGAAGACCACGCACGGGGCCTGGCGGCGCGCCGTCTGGAACAGCTCGTGCATATTGCGCTCGGAGTTGCCGATCCACATGTCGAGCACATCGCTGACCGATACGGACAGGAAGCTCGCCCCGAGCTCTCCGGCGACCGCCCGCGCGATGAAGGTCTTGCCGCAGCCGGGCGGCCCGTACAGCAGGAGCCCGCCGCGCTGTGATCCGGCCGACTACCGCGAGCGCCATGCGGTCGAATGCGGCATCAATCGCCTCAAGCGCCACCGGGCTGTCGCCACGAGATACGACGAACTCGCCGTCCGATACGAGGCGACCGTACTGGTCGCAGTCCTCAATGAGTGGCTGTGACCAGCAATTTCGCGATGGACTCTAGCTGTGGAAGGTGGTGGTCGCCGCCAAGGCCGCCCGGTCGGTCGCGAGCTGGTTTACCGGCGCGTTCTCGTCTGCGTAGCCGAAGGAGATCCCCACGAGCAGCTTCCCTTCGTCTACGCGGAGTTCGTCGCGGACGGTGTCCGCGTAGAAGCTGAGCAGGCCCTGAGGGCAACTGGCCACGCCATACGCGGTCATGGCCAGCAGCAGCGTCTGCAGGTAGGCGCCGACGTCGGCGGCCAGTCGCGGCCCGCCGTCACCGGTGACGAACAGAAACGCGGCGTGGGGAGCTCCGTAGAAGCCCATGCTCTCGGTGTCGTAGGCCGTGCGGGCCGGGTGGTCGTCGGGGCCGATGCCCAACGCTCCGTACAGACTGGCGCCGAGGGCGGCCCGCCGTTCCTGGTGGACGGGGGCGTACATGCCCTCGGAGTACGGGTAGTCGGCCGTGACGCGTCCCTCGGTGTGGGCCGTCCGTAGAGCGTCGGCCAGACGGTCTCGCCGTGCGCCGCTGACAATCTCGACCCGCCACGGCTGCGCGTTGGAGTTGGACGGCGCGGCGCCGGCGAGGGAGAAGACCGCGCGTAAAACGTCCTCGGGTACCGGGTCGGGCCGGAACGCGCGGATCGCGCGGCGCCCGCGAATCAGCTGCTCGGCGTACTCCCGCGTGCGTGTCCCGCCCGTCTGCGTCCCGCCGGTAAGTGTCCCGCTCGTGCGAGTCTGGGTGAAGACCGGCCCGCTCATGGAACTCTCCTCAGGATGGCTTAAGTAAACATAATCGTTTACCTGGAAGGGCACTATAACCAGCCACCCCACCTGAAGTAAACGAGAGCGTATACTTACGTCATGACCACGGTGATGACGGCATCTCGACGGCAAGGTCGCGGAGGGCGGGAGCGCATCCTGGCTGCCGCGGCCGGACTGTTCGCGGTCCAGGGGATCAACGCGACCGGCATGGAGCAGATCGCGGAGCGGGCGCCGGTGTCCAAGCGCACCCTCTACGCACACTTCCGAACCAAGGACGAGCTTGTCCTCGCCCACCTGAAGGACCTTGCTTCAAGGGGGCACACCCTGGAGGGCGTGCTGCTACGCGAGGAGGTCCCCGCCAAGGAGAGAATCCTCGCGCTGTTCGATCCGCCCCCGGCGGGCGCTGATCCAGTGCGCGGATGCCCGTTCATCGACGCTGCCGTGGAGTTCCCCGACCCGCAGAACGCGGTCCACTCCTACGCCCGCGAACAGAAACTGCTGATGGTGCGACTGGTGGCCAACCTGGTAGCGGAACTGGGCTGCCGCCAGCCCACCGTCCTCGCCGAGCAACTCGTGACCCTCGCGGACGGTGCCGCCAGCCGCGCCATGGTGCTGGGCGAGGCGGACTACGGTCGGCATGCGCGGACGGCGGCGGAGATCCTCCTGGGCAACGCGCTGCCGACCACGGACTGACGGGCCCCGCCGAGTTGCCGGTGTGCCTAGGCATGGTAAGGCCCCGTCGTTCGGCCGAGAGGCAGGCGGGATTTTCGTCACACGACCAGTACTCCAGCGGTAGATCGTGATCCTGGCGAAGCAGCAGTTGGTGTCAGCCGTCCTTGCCGAGGCCCGCCGCCGCGGTGCGACACGGCTGGCTGAGAACCTCCCGGCGGAGGCAGCCTCTCCGGAGGAACACCTACGCGGCATCTGGGCCTGGATCAGCGCACCCGAGCGCGCCCCGTTCGTCCGGCTGTTCTTCGAGGTGCACGCCGACGGCCTCGCTCACCCCGAGAACTACCCGGACCAGGCCGAGGCGATCACGGACTGGTTCCACGCCCTCGGCGCCACCTTCCGCGACATCACCACCGGCCCTGACGACACTGTTACTCCCACGCTGGTCATGGCCGTTATCCGGGGCCTCCTGTTCGATCTCACGACCACCAGGGACCGCGGCCGCACCGACCTTGCCCTGGACCGCTTCTGCGCACTCCTCCGGCATTGAATGAAGACCAACGATCACGCGGTGACCGCAGGTGCAGCGCAGACTCTGCCCGCTGGCAGGAGGCGTTCGAGGCCCTGATGGGCCGGGTCGCGGGCCGGTTCACGAGGGTCGAACCCCGTCGGCGGATAAAGCGGATGGTGCTCGGCCTGCTCTCGGATCTGCCCCGCAAGAACTGCTGGAGCATCGCCGAGTGGGCCGGGAAGGCCACCCCGGACGGCATGCAACACCTGCTGACCGGGCCAAGTGGGACGCCGACGCCGTCCGCGACGGCCTGCGCGACTACGTGACTGAGCATCTGCACGACGACCAGGCGGTACTTGTGGTCGACGAGACCGGTGATGTGAAGAAGGGCAGCCATACGGTCGGCGTCCAGCGCCAGTGCACCGGCACAGCAGGGAGAATCGAAAACTCCCAAGTCGCCGTCTACCTGGTCTACACAGGCTGTGGTGCAGGCGCGCCTCGGCCGTTCAGGCTTCCCCCGGCCCCGGCCCCGGCCCCGGCCCCGGCCCCGGCCCCGGCCCCGGCCCCGGTACGGCCCCGGCCCCGGCTACGGCATTTCGGCCCGGTGGCCCGACGCCGCCAGGAGTCAGCCGTCGGTGCGAGGGGGCTCGGGCACGGTCAGACCCGCGAGGAACCATGCCTCTATGGTCCGGTTGACGGTCACCATCGCCCGTCCGTCGGAAGTGAACGAGACGATCTGGCGGTTCGGGTCGGCCCAGAGCGTCCGTGCGGTGGAGTCGAAGAGCACCGAGCCGTTGCCCGTCGGGACGAAGGCGTACGGGCCGTGGTCGGTCCACACGGCCCGGGTACTGGAACCGGCGAGGGCCGAGTGCGTGCCGATCTCGACCGGGAACCCCGTCGGCCGGATCAGCTCACCGGCCGTGCCAGAAGGGTCGAGACTCAGCAGTTGGGCTGCGGGGGTGGCGTCGTCGGCCGCGCGGCCCACCGCGAACACGGCGGTACCGTCAGGTGCGATGGCGAGTGCGTACAGATGGCTGAGCAGGGTCGGGGCGGTGACCAGCACGGCGCCGCTGCCGACCGCGCGGACCACCACACGGCCTTCCGCCGACGCGTGCGCCAGCAGCCGGCCGTTCGCGTCCAGTGCGACCGGGCCGAACGCCTTCTCCTCGGCCGGGACGGTGAGCACCACCCGCCCCGTATCGGCCTCCATGACGGTGACCCGGCCCGCTGCGCAGGTGCCGGCGGCCACCCGGCAGCCGTCGCCGCTGAAGCCGATCCGGACGGGGTCGTCCATGCCGAGGCTCACCTCAGCGTCGTCTTCGTCGTCATCGAAGTCGTCGTCATCGAAGTCGGCCTCGTCTTCGAAGTCGTCGAGGTCGTTCTCGTCCTCGTTCCCCTCCTCGTCCTCGTCGTCGTCCGGGTGGAACGGCGATGACGAGGACACCGGAAAGGTCCACAACTCCTCACCGGTCTCGGCGGACCAGGCGTGCAGGTGGCCCTCGACAGAGGTCACCACCATGCGGCCATCCGGGCTGACCTGCATGTCGTGGGGCTCGTCGTGATAGTGGGCTCCGTTGAGGAACCAGATCAGCCGGTCCTTCTCCACGGTGTCCCAGCGGACGATGTCGCCGCCGTTGTGGTGCCACTCGGCTGCCGCGCCCAACGCGACCCAGGACAGGTCGGAGGGTGCCGCCACCGCCGTCGCTCCGTGGTAGAAGTACGCCTCGTCGAGCCCCGTCTCCTCAGCCTCCTCAGCCCCCTCCGCCTCCGCGGCGCCCGCCTCACCCTCGCCCTCGGCGACGTCAAGGTGTCCGAGGTGGCGCATTCCGGCGAGGGAGTGGTACGGGCGCACGTCGCCCGCCGTCCACTGGGCCCACCAGTCGTCGGGCATCGGGCGCTGCTGCGCGGGCCAGGCCAGCACCCTTGGCGCGACGGCGGCCAGTCCCGCTTCGTCCAACTCGGCCAGAAGCAGGCAGACTTGGTGCCAGACCTGCTTGGTCGGGCGCGCCTTCAGCAGTTCGTCAAGGGAGCTCATCGCAACGGCGTCCTACGTGGTGCGGAGGTCAGGGGAGGGGGTGGGCGTGGACGCCGTCATCGGGTGAAGCGATCACCAGGGTGCGGCCGTCGGGCGTGAGCGTGGCGGCGATCCGGGGGCCGGGGGCCTCCACCGAGAGGACGGCGGTGCCGCTGGCGAGGTTCCAGACGGTGACGCGGTTCGGGTCCACGATCGGCACGCGCGGTTCATTGCCGCACCATACGGGCCGCAGGTTGATCCGGCCGACGCGTTGACCGGTCGGCAGGACCACCGGTTCCGGCTCGTCGGCCGGGTCGTTCAGGTCGATGACCGTGGCCACCGTTTGGTCCGGGCGCGCGCCCACAACGGCAAGCGCGGCACCGTCCGGACGGAACGCCAGGCCGTTCGCCCATCGGATACCGGTACGGTGCTCCGCGTGCGCTCCACTGCCGATTTCCTGCACGACGACACCCTCGTCCTTCGTCAAGAGCGAGCGGCGGGGGCGAGAGAAGGCCAGGTGTGACCCCTCGGCGTTGAGGGCGACGGTTCCCTCGCCCTCCACCCGGTCGTCGTAGGCGAGGTCCTTGAAGGTCTCGTGGATGTCATGGCGGACACACCGGGTCGCGATGTCCCAGACCACGACGTTCCGCGTGAACGCATTGGCGGTGGCGAACGACCGTCCGCCGACCGCTACTTGGGCCAGTGGCAGGTCGCGCGATCCACCGCTCCCGGCCATGCCCAGCGGCCACCGCTCGCCGGGGTCGTCAAGTGCCCAGCGGCAGATGGAATTGCCGCTGACCATGGCGGTCAGCGCCGATCCGTCGGGGTCGAAGAGGAGGTCGTGGACGCGTCGACGATCGGGGACGGCCAGGCGGGTCACCGTCCCGCCTGCCAGCACCAGCACCTCGGCGAACTCCCGGAACCATGGCGCGGCCGTCGCGATCGCCGTCCGGCTCAGGTCCGTGGTGGCCGCGATCGCCGTGATCCGCTGGGGGACGGGCGAACGGGCGGGGAGCGGGTGCGGCGTCTCCAAGTCGTCGGGTGCAGCAAGCCGTCGGACCGACATGGCATCTCCGATCGGCCGTGTTGATCAACAAGTCGCCGAAAGTATAGGGACGGTCCCCGACACATTTCAGGCGGTCGTGGGATCCCACTGTGGAACGGATCGGTGGAACGGATCGGCGGAATGGACTGGTGGAACGGACCGATGGAAGGCACCGGCGGAACGGACCGGTGGAACGGACCGGACGAGGCGTGGGTCCGGGGGTGACCCCCTGCCGCGGATCACTAGAGTGACGAGATGCCCATGTCCGACGACCCCCGGTCCGCCCTCGACCTGCTCGATGCCCACCTGGAGTCGCTCTGGGACGGTGAGGACCTTCCGCTGCCTGAAGGTCTGCTCGGTCTTGCCGCGGGTGGGGCGAACGAGCTCGTGCGCTGGGGCCTCGACCAGCTCAGGAGCCTCCCCCGCGGGCCGCAGGACGTCTTCTGTCGCAGGGTCGGCAGCCTGCTGGCGGAGTTCCGTAGCCGTCGCTGTCCCTGGAATGCCGCAGCGCTGCGGCTGCTCGACGACACCTACACCTTCGCAGCCACCGGTCCTCGCCGGCACGAGGACTGGGCGCACGATGTCCTCGCCGTGCTGCACCGGGCGGTCCCCGATCCCCGTGGCTGGGTCCGACTGGACTGGGACCGCACCAACGTCGCCGCCCGCCACGCAGTGCCGGCGTACCCCTTCGACCCGCCGGCCGCGGCGGAGTTCCCCGACCGTCTGTACCGCCTGGAGGCGGATGCCGCGGTCGGTTTGCTCGCCGTCATGACCGAGGAGTGGCAGGGGGAACCCGCCCCCGTCCGCTCCCGCCCGGACCGGGATGCCGTGCTGGCGGACGCACGGACGCTGCTCAACAGGTATGGCCCGAACGCGGGTTACTGGACCAACGCGACCGCGGCTGCCTCGAACCCCGCCCCGGACTTCGTAGCGGCGGGCCTCCGAGGCACGAGCACGCAGGGCACTCGCTCCCAGGGCACGCGCTGCCAGGGCATTCGCTCCCAGAGCACCCGCTCCCATGGCTTCCGCACCTCCGCGTACCTCAACGGCATCGACCTGGCCGAGGACCTCGGCCTGATCGCCGTGACTGATGACGAGGTGGGCGTCTTCTGGTCGTTCGAGGCCTTCTGAGTACGGGCGACCCGCGAAACGCCTCGCGTCGAGTTCAGTAACGGATGGATCGCTCCCGCCTCCGCACCGCATACCTCCCTAGTCATGTTAGGTTTCTCCCTAGAGTAATTAGGGAGAAGCCCAGGAAGCGTTGACGGGAAGCGTCGGCGGCACCCCTTCCGGTGGCAAGTCCTGGGCGGAGAGCGGGAGGTGGAGGCTGCATGGTGCGCGCGGGGCTCAGTGGCGCCAGGCTGGCGCGGGCGGCTGCGGAGATGGCCGACGAGGTCGGGATGGACAAGGTCACGGTGTCCGCGCTCGCGCGGCACTTCGGCGTCAAGGACGCCAGCCTGTACTCGCACATCAAGAACCGGCGTGACCTGTGCGTCCGGGTGGCGCTGCTGGCGTCCGAGGAGATGACGGACCGGATCGCCGCGGCGGTGGCGGGCCGCTCCGGCAAGGCCGCGCTCGTCGCGTTCGCCAATGCCTACCGGAGCTACGCGCTGGAGCACCCCGGCCGTTACGCGGCGACCCAGATGCAGCTCGATCCGGAGGAGATCGGCGACTCCGCCGGATTGCGCCGCAGCATCGAGCTCACCTACGGCATGCTGCGCGCCTACGACCTCGCCGAGCCCGACCTGACCGACGCCGGGCGCCTGCTGCGCAGCACCTTCCACGGCTACATCCACCTGGAGTTGAGCGGCGGCTTCGGCCACCCGCGCGCCGTCCAGGAGTCCTGGTCCCGTTCCCTCGACGCACTGCACGTGCTCCTGGAGAACTGGCCGACCCGACCTGATGAGGGGGAACGACAATGACGGAGACGACCACTGGCACCCTCGACGTGCCCGGTGCCACCTTGCATTACGAACGGCGCGGCCGCGGACCGGTGCTGCTGGTGATCCCCGGCGGCGCCGCGGACGCCGGACTGTACGCGGCCATGACCGGGGATCTCGCCGCCCACTACACCGTGGTCTCCTACGACCCGCGCGGGCTGTCCCGTAGCCGCCTCGACGGTCCGCTCACCGACCAGCGGGTCGAGGTCTGGAGCGACGACGCCCACCGGGTGCTGGAACTCCTCTCGCCGGACGAGGAGGCGTCCGTCCTCGGCAGCAGTTCAGGCGCCATCGTCGCCCTCGACCTGCTCGTCCGGCATCCTGAGCGGCTCCGCCGGGTCGTCGCCCACGAACCGCCGCTGCTGGAGCTCCTTCCGGACCCGGTACCGCACCGGGCGCTGTTCGCCGAGGTGCGCGAGACGTTCCGTGCGCAGGGTGTCGGCGCCGCGATGACGCGCTTCAGCGAGGGGCTGGGGGGCCGGCAGGACGACCGGGTGACCGAACTGCCGCCGGAGATCCAGGAGATGGCGCCGCGGATGCACGCCAACCTGCCGGTCTTCCTGGAGCACATCCTGTGCCCGTTCTCGGGGAGCGTTCCCGATGTCGCCGCGCTGCAGCGCGCCGCGGACCGCCTGGTACTGGCGGTCGGCCGGGACTCGCGCCTGCAGGAACCGCTGTACGGGCCGGCCTCCCGGCTCGCCGAACTGATCGGGGGAAAGGCCGTGGAATTCCCCGGCGGGCACCTCGGCTGCACGGAGTACCCGAAGGAGTTCGCCCGGCAACTGCTGGACGTGCTCTGAAAGTGCTCCGGAAGAAGATCGGGGAAGTGTTCCGAAAAGCACCGGGCCGCACCATGCATGCATGGTGTGGCCTCGCTGTGCCGCCGGGCCGCGGCCCGAACTCCGCCCGAATCGCGCCAGGGCTGCGTCAGAACTCGTTCTGCCCGCCGTCCCGATGCGGAGGGCGGGCCGTTTCTCCGGGGCAAGTGGAAGGGCTGTCGGAGAAAACGGCCCGGGATCGCGTGACGGCGCCGGCTACTTGCTGCTGTGGTGCTTGGAGCTCTTGTGCTTGGTGCCGCCGTGGCCGTGGTGGTGCTTGTTGTCCTTCCGCTTGAAGTCGTGGTGGTGATCGTGCTTGACGACGCGGTGGACGATCAGACGCCGCTCCAGACCGTTGATGCAGGTGTTGCCGAAGGCCGGGTTCAACAGCCCCACGATGTTGACGCTGTTGCCGCAGACGTTGACCGGAATGTGGATCGGGACCTGGATGAGGTTGCCCGACACCACCCCCGGAGAACCAATAGCGCCGCCTGCCGCGTTGCTGTCGGCGAATGCAGCCGATGTACCGCCCACAGCGGTGCCTGCCGCGAGAGCAGCCAGAGCGGTCATCCGCGTGATCCGTGACATACCGAACCTTCCGATTAATGCAAGCGACCCTTTGCCGCTTCCTGACTCCCCTTTCGGCATACCTGCGCGCAAAGTGAGGCCGGGGGAGGACTTTTCACCCATTCGGGGAAGGAATGCGCACGGGGCGGTGAGGGCGATCCCGGTGTCACCAAGGGCGTTCACTCGGACGTGGAGCGGTGAGCTACGGGGGTGAGCTGGCCCGCCACCTGGCGGCCGACGGCTATGACGTCGACGCGATCGATGACGCCCCGGCAGCCCTCCGGCTCGCCGCGGCCCGGTCATCTGCATCGGCAGGGGCTCCGGCTCCGGCTCCGGCTCCGGCTCCGGGTCCGGGTCCGGCTTCGGGTCCGGGTCCGGCTTCGGCTTCGGATAGGGCAAGGGGCCGCGTGCGCTTCGTCCGATGTGACATCGAGAGCGAGGCGCTGGACGGTCTGCGCGCCTCGTACGACCTCATCACCCTGCGCCTCTCCCTTGCGTTCTTCCGTGACCGCACCCGCGTGCTGAACCGGCTGCGTGAGCGCCTGAACCCCGGCGGCGTGATGGTCGTCATCACTCCCGTCGCCGAGTCCTCGCCCGACGGCACACGCGACATCGCGCCGCATGAACTGGACGAAGCGGAGATCGCGTTGCTGACCGCCGGCTGGGACACCGTCGCACGCCGGGACGCCGAAGGGCTCGCCGTCCTCGCGCTGCGCACCCCGGTCCGCAGCGCGGTGGCGTACCGCAACAAGGGCCGGCCGTCCCCGCACGCGCTGACGGGGGCAGGCGTGGTGGTCACCGACGCGGCGGGCCGGGTGCTCCTGGGCCACTCCGTCCGCGGCGGCTGGGAGCTTCCGGGCGGGAAGAACGATGCGGAGGAGTCGTTCACCGAAGCCGCCGTCCGGGAGTTGGCGGAGGAGACCGGGCTGCGGGCCGGGCCCGGCGACGCGCGGTTGCTGGCGATCCTGATGGACTCCGCCCACGGCATCCCGCGCCTCACCGCCGCCGTACGGGTCACCGCCTTCACCGGCGAGCCGGTGGTACGCGAGCCCCATCTGATCCGCCGCTGGGAGTGGCACGAGATCAACGATCTGCCGGCCCTGGCGTCCTGGCTGTTCACGCCGAGCGCGCACGTACTGGACACGGTCTGGCCCGGTCTCCTGCCCGACCTGCCGCCCGTTCACCGCCACCCAGTGGTGCGGTGATCGCCCCGGGCGTGCGACAGAATCGCCGTATGACGGACCGACACCTCAGCATTGCCTGCGCCGGCGAACCGCTGGCCGAACTCGCCCTTCGCCTGCGGGAGGTGGAGACCGGAGGCTGGACCGAGGACGGCGCCCGCGCACTCGTCGAGAGCCTGGGACGGCGGTGGGACGAGGTCATGGTCCAGGCGTCGGCGGGCGACGCGAAGACCGCCGAGGGGAGGGCGGGAAGCCACGCGCAAGCGGATGACGCGACGAGGGGGGAGGCGAAGCCCGGCGGCCTGAGATTGCGTGCCGTCGGGCCGGCTGAGGAGCGGTATGTCGAGAAGGAGACATATCTCGAACTCGTGGCGAGCGTGGGGACGGCCTCACCCGCACCCGCACCGGGGTCCACACCGGAGTGCGCGTCCAACGCCGTGTGGCAGGCGCAGAGTTTCCGCGCCGCGAAGGACGAGCTGACCGATGCGCTCGGCGAGCCGTCGGCCCTCGGCTCGTACGGTTCCATGGGCGCGTACCACGCCCCCACTCCGGCCTGGGGTGCGCCGTTCCTGCGCTGGCGCGGGAAGCGGGACAGCCTCGAACTGCGGGCGGGCAGCCGAGGGCCGGAACTCGTCCTCGCACCCACCTCCCCGTTCGAGAACTGGCTGTGGAGTCTCGGCCACGGCGAAGAGCACGCGATCAGCGGTTACTTCGGCAGCCGGCCGGGACCCGCCAATGCCGGGCTGAGCCTGCCCGGGCGCTGGGCGGTACGGAGTTGGGAGACGCTGACGGGCGCGCTGGCGGCCTTCTTCACCACGCTGCCCGCCGAGTTCACCGCACTCGGCATCGCCCGGGTCATCCCGGTCTACGGCCGGGTCGGCGGCTCCGCACCGCTCCTGTTCGACATCGATGCCGACCGCCGCCTGATGCTGGCCTCGTACGCGGAGCATGACATCGACCCGGCATCGTTCGGCTGGGGCACCGTTGCCGAGCATCCCCTGAGCCGGGACACCTGGCAGAACGACTACGACCCGAGGTGGCGCTTCGACGCGGGCGGCCCCGGGGAGCCGCGGGGCCGCGCACTGGCGGAGATGGTCGTGGCGACGGCACGTGCGGAGGGCCTGGCGTCGCCGGCTGATCTGCTGATCGGCAGCGAGGGCGAGGACATCGGTCCGTATGCGGTGCGGTTCTACGGTCTGGGGCTGGCCTCCGTCTGATCGCCGGGCACGGGGTTCGCGCCGTGGCTCCCGCACCGGTTCCTGCGCCGGTTCCCGCACCGTCGCCCCGCGGCCCGGCGGTGAGGTCCGCGTGGGTCGCGGAGCCGGCGGAGTTCAGGAGCGGCGGTTGTGGGTGCCCGGCGTGTAGCCGAAGGAGCGGCGGAAGACGTCGATGAAGGCGCTGGTGGAGGACCAGCCGCAGCGGTGGGCGACGGTGGTGACCGGGGTGTCGTCGGCCAGCATCCGCAGGGCGTGGTAGAGGCGTGACTGGGTGCGCCACTGCGGAAAGGTCATGCCGCATTCCGAGCGGAAGAGGCGGCTGAGGGTGCGTTCGCCGGCGCCCGTCGCGCGGGCGAGGGCGGCCAGGGTGCGCGGTTCCGCGGGATTGTCGTGCAGGATCGCGCAGACGGCCGCCAGCCGCGGGTCGGTGGGGGAGGGCAGGTGAACGGGCTGCTGCGGAGAGGCGCGCAGCTGGTCGCGCAGGACCGCGCACAGGCGGCGGCGTTCCGGGCCGGTGTCGTCGGGCGCGGCGGTGTAGGCGCGGATCAGTTCGCGCAGCAGCGGGCTGACGGTCAGGACCGTGGGGGCGTCCAGGCCGAGCGGGTTGTCGGTGGCGGGCAGGCCGACCAGGTGCAGGTCGAGGTGGCCGTGTGCCCGGTGGGCGTGCAGGGTTCCCGCGGGGACCCAGATGGCGCGGGTCCCGGGCGCGAACCAGGTGCCGGCGCCGGTGGTGACGGCGACGACCCCGGAGCCCGCGTAGACGATCTGGTGGTCGTCGTGGTGGTGCGCGTCGATGATTTCTCCGGCGGCCAGCGTCTGGACCCGGGTACAGGCTTCCGGCAGATGGCGGATGTTCGGCATGGGTTGGCAATTTATCGGAAGCGCGACATGCCGGGGTGTCGCGACGATCGACGAGTGACCACGACCCACCACCACACCACCGCCCCGCGCACCAGACCCCTCACCCTCCTGTCCTTGGGCCACGCCTGCGTGGACGTCTACCAGGGAGCGGTCGCCGCGCTGGTGCCGTTCTTCGTCTCCGAACGTGCCTACACCTATGCCGCGGCCTCCGGCATCGTGCTGGCCGCCTCGCTGCTGTCATCGGTGATACAGCCGCTGTTCGGTGCGCTCACCGACAGGTGGGCCCTGCCGTGGCTGCTGCCGGTGAGCACCCTGGTGGGCGGCGTCGGCGTCGCCCTGAGCGGCATCGTCGGCTCCTACGCCCTCACCCTGGCCGTGGTGGCCGTCTCCGGCATCGGCGTGGCCGCCTATCACCCCGAGGCGGCGCGCGTCGCCCGCCACGCGAGCCGCGGCAGTCACACCGCGATGGGCTGGTTCTCCCTCGGCGGCAACCTCGGCTTCGCTGCCGCCCCGTTGATGGTCTCCGCCGTCATCACCACGGGCGGCCTGTGCGCCTCCCCGCTGCTGGTCGCCCCCGCCCTCGCCGGTGCCGCACTGGGCACGGCCGCCCTCCGGACGATGCGGGCCCGGGGCGCGGAGGCGACGACGGCAGCCGGTGCGGCCGGCCTTGCGGAGGAGACGGCAACCGGCCTGCCGCAGGCGGCGGTTGCCGACCGGAACGCCACCGACGGCAGTCCGGAGGACGTGGCCGGCGGCCGTGCCGAAAGGGGGGCGGCCGACAACCGTGACGACTGGGCGTCCTTCGGCAAACTGTCCGGGGCCATCGTGTGCCGCTCGATCGTCTTCGTCGGCCTGAGCGCCTTCATCTCGCTCTACGTGCGTCAGCGCACCGGCGGAGGCGAAGTCGCCGGTACCTCCGCGTTGTTCGTGCTCTACCTCGGTGGCGCGGTCGGCACGGTGGCCGGCGGAAAGCTCGCTGGACGCTACGGCCGCATCCGGGTCGTCCAGTGGTCCTACGCCCTGACCGTCCTCGCCGTGGCCGGCGTCGTCTTCGTCCCCGGTCCGCTGCTCTACGTACTGGTCGCCCTCACCTCGGCCGGCCTGTACGTGCCCTTCTCCCTGCACGTCACCCTCGGCCAGGACTACCTGCCCCGGCGCGTGGGCACGGCCAGCGGTGTCACCCTGGGCCTGACCGTCAGCATCGGCGGCATCGCCAGCCCCCTCCTCGGCGCGGTCGCCGACGCCACCTCCCTCCAGACCGCCCTGAGCCCGCTCATCGCCCTGCCCGCCCTCGGCTGGCTCCTCCTCCGCACCTTGCACGAGCCCGCGATGCCCGAGGGGATCACTGGGGCGTCGCCCGCCGGGACGGCAGGCCCAACAGCGGTTGCAGAAGACCGAGTTCGGTCGTAGCCGGGTGGGTGGAGAGGGGGTCGGCCTCCGCCTTTGCAGGAGGCCGACCCCCGGCCCTGTGGCATGCGAGCGAGTGAGCGCTTTTCGGTCCATGGTGCGCCCTGTTCGATCCCGGCGAAAACAGCGCGCCATCGTGGGGCGGCGGCATCATGGGCGCATGACCGCCGTCTCGCGCGCCCGATCGTTCGACAAGGCCGCTGCCCGTTACGCGACGAGCCGTCCTTCGTACCCGCCGGTCCTCTTCGATGTCATCGAGGAACTCATCGGACGCCCCCTCGCAGGGGCCCGGGTCGCCGATGTCGGGGCGGGCACGGGTATTGCCACGGCGCTGCTGTGCGCGCGTGGTGCCGAGATGGTGGGCGTGGAGCCCGGCGAGCAGATGGTGGCGCAGTTCCGCGGTGTCCTGCCCGACGTGCCGATCGTTCGCGGCGACGGCAATGCGCTGCCGCTGGCCGACGGCTCCCGCGATCTGATCACGTATGCACAGGCCTGGCAGTGGACCGATACCGCCCGCTCCGTCCCGGAGGCACTGCGCGTGCTGTCGCCGGGTGGCGCGCTCGCGGTGTGCTGGAACACCCACGCCCTCGATGTGCCGTGGCTCGCGGCGCAGCACGAGCGGATCGCGCGGCACTGCGGAGTGGAACCCCCTGCGGGAACGCGTCTGAGCGACAGCGAGGCCACCCGGCTCGCGGGCCTTGCGGGCCTGGATGTCGCGCGCCGCCGGTTGCGGTGGAGCCGTGCCGTTCCCCTCGACACCCACCTGGCCACTATCAGCAGCCGTTCCGCATTCCTCGTCCTCCACGAAAACCGCAACCGGACCTTTCTCGCGGACGAACGCAGCCGATTGCGCGGCATCTTTCCCGATGAGGTGGTGACGGAGACCTACGTGGTCGACCTGCTGCTGGCCCGGCGTTCCTGATTCCCTCTTCGGGGACTCTCCGCATTCGGACGATCACGCACTCGTTGCCGATGGCGATAACGAAGGGGGGCGGGACGGCGATGGCGAGGGGGGAAATCCGTCGCCTGACCAACATGTGCACAGCCGCCTTAGAGTGGAAATCGGACGCTTTCAACGGAGGTGCGTTCGATGTCGACAGGCACGCTTCTTGCGATCATTATCCCCGCCGTGGTGGTCATCGCTCTTCTCGCGGTGATGGCCTCGCGCTTCGTCAGGCGTCGCCGACTCCGCGATCGTTTCGGGCCCGAATACGAGCGAACCGTCGGGGACGCCGACGGTCGTATGGCCGGTGAGCGTGAGCTCAGGGCCAGGGAGCGGCGGCATGATTCTCTGGAGATCAAGCCCCTGCAGAGCGGCACCCGCGACCGCTACAGCCGTGAATGGAACGGCGTTCAGGCGGAATTCGTCGATCGGCCCGAGGACGCCGTGCACGACGCCGACCGCCTCGTGACCTCGTTGATGCATGAGCGGGGCTATCCGACGGAGAACTTCGAGCAGCGCCTCAAGGACCTTTCGGTCGAACACGGCCGGACATTGGAGCACTACCGGGCTGCACACGAAGTCGAAACGCTCAGCACCCAGCACCGGGCGACCACCGAGCAACTACGAGGAGCGATGGTGCATTATCGCGCCCTCTTCGAGGATTTGCTGTCCGACGGTGGCCAAGCCCGCCACGCCAGAGCCTGATGAGGCCATGAGGGAGCAGAAAATGGAACGCGAACGCGATCAGGGCACGGGAGCCAGGGGCCTGTCCACCGAAGACCTTGCTGCCCAGCCCCCTGTGTCCCCGCCCGCTCCAGCGTCCGCGCCCCCGCCGGCGCCGGACGAATCGACGGGACCGGCGAGCGCTGTTCCCACCGCGCCCGGCGAGAGCGTCCCCATTCCGGGGAAGGCCGCGGAAGCGGAGGAGGCCGGGCGGGGCATGCCGGCATCGGGCGCGCCCCCGGACGAGGAGGCCGCTCCGCAACTTCTCGCCCCGGACGACGCGGAAGGCTTCCGCGGGCGCTGGCAGGAAATCCAGGGAACGTTCGTGGACGATCCGCGCCAGGCCGTACACGCCGCCGACGCGCTGGTGGCCGAGGTCATGCAGACACTGGCCACGACGTTCGCCGAGCACAAGCAGACGCTGGAAGAGCAGTGGAAGCAGGGCGAGAAAGTGGACACCGAAGGTCTGCGGGTTGCCCTGCGCCAGTACCGCTCGTTCTTCCACCGGCTTCTCGCCGAATAGCCTCTCGCCCCGGGCCTTCCGCTCAGGCGCCGGCGCCGCCGACGAGTTGGCTGACCAGCCCGTTGACCTGTTCGCGGGGGTCCGGTGCGCCGGCCCAGCCGGTCATCAGGAGGTGGTGAACGGACCCGACGAGGGCCAGCGCCACCGCGTGGCTGTCGGTGGCGTCCGGGAGACGTCCGAGCTGCCGCTCGGCATCCAGGTATTCCGCGATCGAGTCCTGGATCGCCGCGAAGCCCGGGGCGCCTTCCGCCAGTGCCTGACGGACCGTCAGTGAGGCGGTGGGGCGGGTCATGGCGAGGCCGGCGACCGTCGGGTTCACGGACGCCAGCAGCGCGAGAGCGACCTTCCGGAGGTTCTCGGCCACGGTGGCGGTGCCTGCCTGATCGGGGAGTTGCCCGGCCTGCCGGGCGATGCGCGCGAACCGGTCCAGGACCAGCGCGGCGATGAACTCGTCCAGTCCGGAGAAATGGGCGTGCAGCAGTCCCTTGGCGCAGCCCGCCTCGGTGGTGATGGCCCTGCTGGTCAGGGCGGCGGGGCCGGCGCCGGCCAGGACGCGTTCCGCGGCGTCGAACAGCCGGTCGCGCACGTCGGGAATCGCTACTCCACGGGGTGACATGAACCTCTCCTGATGCGACGGGAACGCCCCACTCCGCCAAGGGGCCGCCGGAAGGCGGTCACGGGAAGGGGATTGCCCGTATGGGCGCTTGCCCATACTGTTGTCCCCTACTGTTTGGGCGCACGCCCATTCTACTCCGGCCGCGGCACCGCGCCCGGCCCAGGGCCCACCCCCGGCAGCAGGAGGTACGCATGTCACGCATCGTCAACACCGAACAGGCCGCGGCCTGGAACGGTTACGAGGGCGCCTACTGGGCCGAGCACCAGGACCGCTGGGACGCGGTGAACGGGGGCTTCAACGAGCCGCTGCTCACCGCCGCCGCGATCGACGAGGGGGACCGCGTCCTGGATGTCGGCTGTGGAACCGGGCAGACGACGAGACTGGCCGCACACCGGTCCCGTACCGGCCGGGTCCTGGGCCTCGATCTGTCGGGGCCGATGCTGGCGCGGGCCCGGGACACCGCCGCGCGCGAAGGACTCGGCAACGTCGGCTTCGAAGCGGGCGACGCCCAGGTCCACGCCTTCACACCGGAGACATTCGACGTGGTCATCAGCCGCTTCGGGGTGATGTTCTTCGCCGACCCCGTGGCCGCCTTCACCAACCTGCGGCGCGCCGTGCGGCCCGGCGGTCGGATGGCCGTCCTCTGCAGTGCCGACCCCGGGGACAACGAGTGGCTCCAGGCGATCGCCGCACTGCGGGACCTCCTCCCCGTCGGGGACTTCGGTGCGCCGGGAGCTCCCGGCATGTTCTCCCTGGCGGACCCGGCCCGTATCCGGGAGGTGCTGTCCGCCGCCGGGTGGCAGCAGGTCACCGCGGAGCGGGTGCAGGCGCAGGGGCTGTGGGGCCGGGACGCGGACGATGCGGCCGCCTTCCTGCTGGACTCCGGCCCGGGGCGCCACCTGACCGGCCAAGCCTCCCCGGCGCTTCAGGACCGCGTGCGGCAGAAGCTCACGGACGTGCTGCGCGCCCACGAGGAGAACGGCGCGGTACGACTTTGCACCACTGCCTGGATGGTCACCGCCCGTCGGCCGTGACCCGGCCCCGGTGAGGGCCCGGCCGGAGGGCCTAACCCCAGAGGGCTCCCGCGAGTGCCGCGCCGGCGAAGGCGGCGCCGAGGCCCACCGCCACGCTCGCCAGGACGTTGGCCAGGGCGAAGAACCGGGCGCCGTCCTCCGCCAGCCGCAGGGTCTCGTACGAGAAGGTGGAGTACGTCGTCAGGGCCCCGCAGAAGCCGGTGCCGATCAGCAACTGCGCCTGGGCGGAGGCGGCCCCGGCGGCGACCGCTCCCGTGACGAGGCCCAGGATCAGCGAACCGACGACGTTCACGGTGAACGTGCCCCACGGGAAGAGGGTGTCGTGCCGGGTCTGCACGGCGCGGTCGGTGAGGTAGCGCAGCGGGGCCCCGACCATCGCACCGGCTATCACGAGCAGCCAGTTCACCGCCCCTGCCCCTTCTCGCTGCGCCCGGTGTAACGGATGACTTCGCACTCGTCGAGGATGACCAGCCCTTCGCTGACGAGCTCGTCCAGTTGCGGGAGGAAGGCGCGGACCCGGTCCTCGGTGTCGACGATCACGACGGCCACCGGCAGGTCCTCGCTCAACGACAGCAGCCGGGTGGTGTGGATCAGGGACGAGGCGCCGAAGCCTTCGATGCCGCGGAAGACGGACGCGCCGGCCAGGCCGGCCCGGTGGGCGCGGTGGACGATCTCGGTGAAGAGCGGCCTGTGGTGCCAGGTGTCGTTCTCCCCGATGAAGACGGTGACGCGCAGGGCGGGACCGGTGAGCCTCACTGCTGCCTCCACTGGACGATGCGGCGGGTCAGGGTGGCCGCGCTCCAGACGGCGGCCAGTGCGGCGGCCAGGGTGAGCGCCAGGTAGGCGAGCCCGGCACCGGGCTTGCCCCGGGCCAGCAGCTGCTGGATGTCCACGGCGTAGGTGGAGAACGTCGTGAAGCCGCCGAGGACACCGGTGCCGAAGAACGGACGGACCAGCCGGTGGGCTGCCCACACATCGGTGATCACCACCATGAAGATACCGATGACCGCGCAGCCGACGGCATTGACGACCAGTGTCGTCCAGGGGAAAGCGCCGGGTGCCGTGGGCCACAGGAGAGCGGCCCCGTAGCGCGCCGACGCGCCCACGCCGCCGCCCAGCGCCACGACCGCCACGACCGGTCCCTGGCGCAATGGGAGTCCCTTGCGGCGGGTGGGCTCGCGGAGGTCGACGTCAGGGTCGACGGGTTCGTTCAGCATGGTGGGTCGGGCCTTCGGCACGTACGTCTCCTACTCGCCGGGCATGGGTGGGAACGCCCACGCGCGTCACAAGTAGGGACCGTTGGCGGCAGCATCGCCGCGGTTGGGGAACGGCGGGCCCCACCGCCGCAACGGTGAGCACGGGGTCACCGTCGCCGGCCAGCTTACCTTCCGGCCGGTGCGGAGGCGCGGGCGGTGGGGGATCGGTGCCGTCCGGACGGCTGCCCCGGCTACCGGGGGAAGAGCTGGTAGGAGAGCGTGTAGTACGCGTCGTCCTCGGTGAACTTCATCTCCCCGACGCCGGAGAGCGGGACCTGCTCGCCGAGGAGGTCGTCGTCACCGACGTCATCGCTCTCGTACAACCGGACCCGGGCGACGTCGCCCTCGTAGGGGAAGGTCCGGTTGATGTGGATCTTGTCGTCCTCCGCCATGCGGGCCGAGTAGACCTTCTTCCCGTTGATCGTGAGGTAGATGTCGTCCTTACCGTTCCAGTCCTCCTGCTTGACGCATTCGAGCTGGAAGAACTTCACGGAAGCCATGGGCCGTTCCTCTCGCGTCGGTGGTGTGACGTGATGCGGAGGATCCTGCCAAGACCGGATCAACGGACACTGAACGGACGCATTGAGCGCGCGGGCGGGTCAGGCGGTGGCGCTCATGCGGGCGAAGACGACGACGTTGCCGAGGTACTCGTGGCGGGCCCGGTCGTAACCGCCGCCGCAGGTGAGGATGCGGAGTTCGGGCCGTGTGGAGGCGCCGTAGACCTTTTCGTCAGGGAAGTCGGTGCCGCTGAAAACCTCCACCGCATAGACCGTGAAGACCGCCGTGCGACCGTCCTTGCGGACCACGCGGATGGTGTCGCCCTTCGTCAACGCACCGAGCGCGTAGAAGACCGCGGGCCCCGTCTTGGTGTCCACATGTCCCGTGATCAAGGCGGTTCCCGTGTCGCCGGGCGTCACACCGTCCTTGTACCAGCCGGCCAGGTTGCGGTCGTCGGGAGGCGGAACGTCGAGACGCCGGTCGCGGTTCAGTCCGAGCCTCATCAACGGCGCGTCGACACCGGTGCGCGGGATGCGTACGCGCAGCGGCTCCGACACCGGGAGCGGCGAGGGCCCCGGCGGGTTCCCGGCTTCGGCGTCCGGTTGCCGGGTCAGCGTTTCGGCCCGCGAAGGTTGGGGCGGCGGGGCGGAGCGATGGCTGTGCCAACCCCACACCAGGCAAGCGATACCGGCGAGGGCCAGCAGGAGGGCCAGGGTGCGGGCGGTGCGAGGGGGGAGAGACGCTGGCGCGATGCGTTTCACGAGATGTCTTCCGGGGTGTCTTCCGAGATGCCTTTGCGGGATGTCTTTGCGGGATGTCTTTCGGGGTGGGGAACGGTGGGGGAGGGAGCATCCGGGGCTACGGGGCGGAGCCCTGCCCCCTCCGGCTTGTCGGTGGCAGGTGCCACGGACAGCCGGTGGGGGCAGAGCTCCCGGGACCCGGGACTCCGGGTCAGCCGAGCTTCTCGTCGTCGCGGCGACGCAGCATCCACACCCCGGCCGCCCCCGCGACCAGCACCGCGGACGAGGTGAGGGCCAGGTCCGAGGGACCCGACGCGGCACTCATGGTCCCGGAACCGGCCTTCACCTTGCCGTGCGGCATCGCCTTCGGCATGGACTTCGGCATGGTCTTCTGGCGGGGCTTGGCCGGCTTGGACTTCCCGCAGGTCCGGTTCGCCATGGAGGACGCGTCGTCGTACTTCCTCTTGAGCCTGTCCAGGTGGTCGCGCTGCGACCGGTCCGGGTGCCCGCCCTGGTTGGTGAGGTCCCTGAGCTCCCTGTCGTAGGAGTCGTACGAGGACCTGGCCTTCTTGGCCATGTTCATCGCGCCGGAGCACGAGCCCTTGGCCGTCTCGGCATGACCGGCCGGGCTGCCCAGGGCCAGCACACCGCCGACGACCACGACACCGCACAGAGCGGATATGGAACGCATGAGTTCCTCCAAGAGGGATGAGACTGCGGGAAGGCGTTCTCCCACCTTCAGGACATGCGTTCTTCCGTCCGTCCGCCAGTTGGCCGAAGCGCGAACCGGGCCCGTGCAGAAGACCGCGCCGAGGACCCGGCGCGGCGGTGCGGACGGTCACCGGCACACGGGGTGAGCAGGGGGTTCTCCGTGGCTGAGGGGAGTGGGAAGGCGCCGGGCGGGACCGTCGCTACCGGCGGGTTGCCGCCTGGCCGCGTGTCACCCGCATGGCCCCGTGAGGCCCTGGTGCGGGCCGCTCAGATCGCCATCGCCTCCTGGATCCAGCGGTTCACCCGGTACGGCAGCCACCACAGGTACGGGCCCGTGCGGCTGACCAGGCGTTCGGTCAGGAAGTCGGTGGCGATGGCTTCCGGGACCGCCGACAGCGGCGCGCCGTAGGACAGCCGGGCGATCGCCTCGCGGTACGCGGGCTCGTCGGCGGTGAAGCGGCGCAGTTCGCCCCACCGGCGGTCGCGGATCTGCACGAAACCCGGGCCCTGCCGCCACAGGCACTTGCACAGGTAGTGCTCGGCGCGCCATTGCGTCAGCGCGGCGTCGGCGTCGGACGGGCCGGTGAGGGCGGTGGGCGGCTGCAGGTGGCTGAGGTCGCGCCAGGCGTCGTCGTCGGGCCCGGCCGCGGGCAGTCGCAGTCGCCAGTGGACGAGGACGGCCCGGGCCGTCAGGTCGCGGATCAGGCACAGCTGACGGACGGCGTACGCGGCGGCGTCGGGCGAGCCCACCGCCGTCAGGTCGATCTCGTCGGTGAACTGGACCCGGCGGGCGCCGAGTTCCCACAATTGGGCGGCCTGTTCGTCGGCGGGGCCGGTCGGTTCGAGTCGGCCCAGACTCATTCCGGGCAGGGTGCATGCCTGCTCGTCGTAGTCGCGCCAGGCGTGCAGCGCCGGCGGTCGGTGGGGGAGGGCGGCGGCGGGGCTGGTGTCTGTGGCGGTGGCGGTCATACGGCCTCCTGGGAAGGACTCGTCGGGAGCGGGCGGGGCGGCAGCGGGCGGGGCGGGCGCGGACGGGCAGGCGGCGGAGGGCCGGGAGCGGAGGGCGAGGGCTCAGGCCCGGGCGACGGCGGGGGCCGCGGCGCCGGACTCCTGCCGCGCGGTGCCCGACGCATGGCTGTGCCGCATGAAGTCCAGTCGCAGCAGGTCCTCGTTGACCGCGGCGGGTGCGAGGTGGACGTACTGGCCGCCGTCGGTGAAGACCAGCCCGAGCGTCAACCAGCGCTGGAGGAGGGTGTGCACGGTGGTGGCGTCGACGGTGTGCTCGGGCAGGCGCGCGGCGAGCTTGCGGGCCAGCGCGGCGGGCGCGTGCGGTTGGTCGAGGAGCCGGAACGCCTCGGTCTCGACCGGGTCGGCGAGTTCCCTGGTGCCCCAGTCGAAGGCGTGCCGGCGGCTGACGAGCACGATCCGGTCGCCGAGGTCGGCATGGGTGAACCTGCTGTCCGCGTGACGCTTCTTCCAGGCGCCCAGCGCGTCGTTGAGGGCGGTGACGGTGGGCTCGCCGATGCCGCGTTCCGGGGCCTCGAAGACGTAGGCCAGATCGAGCAGTTCGCTCTCGGGAAGGTCGTACGTGAAGCGGTAGTGCTCCTCGGGGCGCAGTCCGGTGAAGCCGAGCTCGGGCCGGTTGAAGTAGGGGCTGAAGCGTTCGATGGCGATCCGCGCGGACAGGTCCACCGGCGGATCGAGGTGTTCCAGGGCCGGGATCTGGGCGATGACCGGCTCGTAGTCGGCAGCGGTCTCGCCGGGGAAGCCGTGCAGGTAGTTCCAGGAGACGGAGAGTCCGGTCTCGGCGCCGTCGCGGAGCATACGGACGTTCTGGCAGCCGCTGACGCCCTTGTCCATCAGGTCCAGCACCCGGCTGTTCAGGCTCTCGATGCCGGGCTGTACGTAGATCATTCCCGCGTCGGCGAGGGTGCGCAGCTGCGGGCGGCGCATATTGGCCTTGATCTCGATGTGCATCCGCAGGTCGTAGCCGCTGTCGATGATGCGGGGCAGGACGGTGCCGAGGTAGCCCATGTCGAGGATGTTGTCGACGACGTACATGTCGAGCACGCGGTGCCGGCGCGCCAGGTCCATGATCTCGGTGTAGAAGGTGTCCGGGCTCTTGCTGCGGAACTGCATGAACGAGCCGTTGAGGCCGCAGAAGGTGCAGTGGTGCTTCTCGCCCCACCAGCAGCCGCGGGCCCCTTCGACGACGAGCTTGGGCTCCACCCAGTTACGGGCGACGGAGCCGGCCAGGCGCTCGAAGTAGCCGCTGTAGTCGGGCGGCAGGATGGCGGCGGGCGGCAGCGGACTGGTGCTCATCGGGTTGGCGGTGCTCGTGCCGTCCGCACCGCGGTGGCACAGTCCGGGAACGGCGGCCGGGTCCGTGCCCTCGTCGAGCGCGGTCAGCAGCTGGGGGAAGGCGGCCTCGCCCTCGCCGCGGACCACGAAGTCCAGGAAGGGGAAGTTGCGGTGGGCGGCGGCGCCCTGCTCGGCGTCGCAGTTGGCGCCGCCCATCACGGTCCGGATGTGCGGGGCGAGGCGTTTGACGTATTTGGCGGCGGCGAGCGCGGCGGTGTTCTGCTGGAAGGTGGAGGTGAAACCGACGACATCGGGCCCGGACGCCACGATCCGTTCGGCGATCTCCTGCACGAACTCCGCTACCACACGGTGGAGTTGGTGCGACATCCGGATCCGCTCGGCCTTGAGCTTGCCGCGCATCGCGGCGCTGAATTCCGCCGTGCGCCACTCGGGATCGTCGTAGAGCGCGGACGAGAACACCCAGTCCCCGCACCCCATGAAGTACGAGGAGAGCGCGTAGAACTGGTAGTCGTCGCCGGTGAAGTCGGTGCGCCGGGTGATCCAGTCGGTGAACTCCAGGTTGGCGTGCAGGACTTCGGCCCGTCCCGTGGTGCGTTCGTCGACGCTGCGCCGGAGGATGCCGAGCGCCAGCGACGGCAGATCGATCGGGGACCAGGGCATGTTGACCAGCAGGACGCGCATCTCGGCTCCTCGTGGGCGACTGGCGGGGTGTGAGGTGGCCGGCGGGCGCGAGCGGGCCGGCCGGGGCGGTGGCCGGCCGGCCCGGTGGTGTACCGGGCCGGCCGGGGAGGTCACTCCTCCTCGGTGTCTTCCGCGGTGCGGAACGGGACGGTCACCGTGATGCCGATGCCCGGCTTGCGGTTCTCCTCGTCACCCGCGAGCGGGTCGTTGTGGATGATGTCCTTCTGCATGGCTGGCCTACCTTTCCTGTTGGTGAACGGAGTTCGGGTCGTGCGATCCGGGGGCACCGGACGGGCCGGTGCTCCCGGAGACCCCGCTCTCGGGGAAGCGGGGAGTTCGGGGGGCCGCCGGGACCGGGCGCAGGTGCCGGTCGAGGAAGCCCAGGGCGCGCCGCAGCACGGCCATGTGGTCGGCGCCGGTGTATCCGTCGTGCCCGGTCTCCAGCCACATCGACTCGTGCACGACGCCGGCCGCCCGCAGCGCGGTGAGATAGCCGCGTACCTGGCCGGGCGGGCACTTGGCGTCGAGGCTCGCGGCGACCACCAGCAGCGGGGCCCGGACATCGGCGGCGTAGTGCAGCGGCGAACTGCGCCGGTAGCGGTCGGGAACGGTCTCGGGGGTGCCGCCGAACAGCCGCTCGTCCAGGGCGCGTAACGCGGGGGTGCCGGCACGGTACGCCGCCACGCAGTCGGCGACGGGCTTCACGGCCACGCCCGCCTGCCACAGCCCGGGCCGGGTGCCGAGCGCCAGCAGGGTCAGGTAGCCGCCCCAGGAGCTGCCCCACAGACCGAGCGCGTCCGCCCGCGCCAGGCCGCGGCGCAGCAGATCGGCACGGACCGCGACCAGGTCGGCGACCTGGGCGAGCCCGACGCCCTCGGTGTACGCGGTGCGCCAGCGCGGCCCGTAGCCGGTGGAGCCGCGGTAGTTGACCCGGGCGACCGCGAAACCGGAGGCGACCAGGGAGTGCACCTGCGGGTCGTAGGCGTCGCGGTCGTGGTCGGCGGGACCGCCGTGCACGAGGAAGACCAACGGGGGCCGCGGTCCGGGTGCCGGGTCCGGTTGGCTGAGCAGGGTGTGCACCGGACCGTCCGGGCCGGGCGTCCACAGGTCGCGGTGCCGGCCGGGAACGGGCGCGGGCAGGCCCCCGAGCGCCGGCAGCCGGGTGCCGGCGGTGGAGCGGAGCTGCGGGGGCGTGGTGCTGTCGGTCCAGAGGTAGTGCACATCGTCGCCCGGGTGCGGGGCGGCGTCCAGCAGTGTGCCGGGCGGGGTGGGCACGGTGGTGAGGGTGTGCCGGTCGAGGTCGGCCGTGGCGAGGGCGGAACGGCCGTGCCGGTCCTGCCGGACGAGGACCCGGCGCCCGGTGGGGTACCAGCGCGCCGTGATCTCGGTGTCGAAGCGGCACCAGTCGTGGTTCCGCAACCCGCCGCTCGGCGTCCAACTGGCAATCAGATAGCGCTCGTTGGCCTCGCGGACGAGCAGCAGCTCGCCGTCCGCCGCCGCCCCGGGGGCGAAACCGAGCGCCCACAGTCTCCCGTGTCGTCCGGACAGCCGGGCGACCTCCGCGACCTCCCCGCCGGAGCAGCCCAGGAGGATGACCGCACGATCGGATGCGGCCGGCCCCGACACCGCCAGCAGCCGGCCCGCCGGCGAGATGCCCGTGAGCAGCGCAGGGCCGTCGACGGTCAGCACCGGTCGGCCCGGGCCGCCCGCGATGCCGAGGTGCACGGTCGTCCGGCGGCCGTCCCCCAGGCCGATCGCCGCCGTCCCGGTGTCGCTGACGGCGAGGCCGTGCGGCAGCCCCGGCCGGAGGCCGGCCAGTCCCGGAACGGCCGGTCCGCCGTCGAAGTCCTGGAAGTGCCACCGTCCCCGGCCGCTCCGGTCCTCCGCGAACCACCACACCCGCGCGGCCGCGTCGACCGCGCAGTGCAGCGTCCCGTCGGGGCTGTCGGTGAGCTGGCGCGTGGTGCCCGTGCCGGCGTCCCAGGTGAAGATCTCGCACCGGCCGTCGGCGTCCGCGGCGAGTGCCATCCGTGCCGGGTCGCGCGGGCAGACCTCGGGCAGCGCCGGCCGGTAGACCCGGAAGCCCGTACCGGCGGCCGATAGGGGGCGGGCGTGTGCCGCGGAGGTGTTCATGCCCGCTCCTTCGGGGTGGCGGAGGATTCCGGCGGGCGGGTGCGGGACGCCGTGGCCTCGCGGCGGTACGCCGTGGCCTCGCGGCGGTACGCCGTTGCCGCGTGGCGGGAGGCCGGGGAGCAGGTGGCGTACAGCGCGAGCCCGCTCAGCACCACGGCGCAGCCGAGGGACGTGGCGACGGTCCCGGCCTGATCGGTGACCAGTCCCGCGACCGCCGGTGCCACGGCCGCCGCCGCCCCCGACGCGGTGGCCAGCACCGTCCCGGTACGGGCCTGGAGTTGGGGCGGGACGGTCTGCAGGACCCGGGCCTGGAGCGCCACGGTGGCGAGCGGGGTCAGCGCACACAGCAGACCGAAGAGCAGACCGAACTGCCAGGCGTCGCGGGCCACCGCCAGGGCCGCGGCGGGCGGCACCAGCAGCCAGGA
Source organism: Streptomyces sp. NPDC021749 (assembly GCF_040640655.1). Lineage (NCBI taxonomy): Bacteria > Bacillati > Actinomycetota > Actinomycetes > Kitasatosporales > Streptomycetaceae > Streptomyces > Streptomyces sp. NPDC021749. The sequence goes on from NZ_JBFACE010000010.1 coordinate 117,481, forward strand.
CACCGTCACCAGCACCTGCGTCGCGGAGTGCCGGCCGGCCAGGCGGGGTGCGGCGAGCGAACCGGCGAGACCGGTCGCCCCGGCCAGCGCGAGCACCAGACCCAGGGGAGCCGCGGCCCTGCCGTGGTCCTGCAGGGCGAAGACCGCCGTGTAATACAGCGCGACGAGCACGGCGTTGACCGCCGCGGTCCAGACCAGCGCCAGCCTGAGAAAGGGCTCGCGACGCACCATGCCGAGTCCCGCCCCGGCTTCGGCGGCCAGTGCCCGCCAGGGCCGGGACGGTCCGCCGGGCGCCGGGCGCCTGGTGTGCTGCGCCGACAGACCGGACCGCATGGCCCCGATGCAGGCCGCGGCGACGACGTACGACACCGCGTCCGCGAGGAACGGCAGCCAGCGCCCGGCGTGGAAGAGCAGCCCGCCCAGTGCGGGTCCCAGTACGAGGGCGGCTCGTTCCCCCGCCTGTAATCGCGACAGGACGCGTCGGTGGTCCGCGGGGGCGCACACCAGGGCGACGGTGCCGAGGGACGCCGTCTCGTAGCAGGCGGTCGCCGCCCGTTCGACGAGTATGAGGGCCAGGAGTGCGGCCGGCGGGGCCGAACCGGACCATGCTGCCGCGGCGACGACGGTCATCGAAGCGGCAGACACCAGCGCGGCGCCCACCATGACACGCTTGCGCGCTCCGCGATCGGCGGGAACGGCGGCGAGCGGGCCGAGCAGCAGGGTCGCTGCCGCGGAGAGCCCCGCGACGGCGCCGACTTCGGCCGGGGAACGGCCCAGGCTCAGCAGCAACAACGGCAGGACGAGCCCGGACGCCTGGCTGCCCAGCGCGTCGGAGGCACCGGCCCACCAGAAGAGCCGGATGTCGCGACGGGCATGCGGTGTGCCGCCGGTGAGGGCGCCCGGCCGGGAGTCCTGAGGTAAGTCGTACGGCGAGTCGCCTGCTGGGGGCCCCGCCGGTCTTCGTTCCATGCGAAGCCACCCCACATCTGTGTGCAGATCGTGAAGATCGACACACGTTTAGGTCAACTTGCGAAGGAAATGTGCTCGAAGCGTGCCGGAGCTTAGCCACACCGTGACGCAGGCCACAAGGCCCCGAAGGGGGAGTCTTGGCGGTGGGCACCGCCGCTTCGCGAGAAAGCCGTCCGTCCGCAACGGCCGGCAAAAAAAGAAGGGCAAAGAGCGCACCGCTCCCTGCCACTCTCAACGTATAGCGCATGGGGGGCCTTGCGGCAAGGCCCCCGTCATGCCGCAGAATCGCCCGCCGAAGCCCAGAACCTGCGGAAACGGGGATTGTTGTGATCGACGTGATCATTGCCGGCGGCGGACCGACCGGCATGATGCTGGCCGCCGAGCTGCGGCTGCACGGGGTGCACGTGGTGGTGCTGGAGAAGGCGACGGAGCCGACCGCGTTCGTCCGCGCGCTCGGCCTGCACGTACGCAGCATCGAAGTGATGGACCAACGCGGTCTGCTGGAGCGGTTCCTCCAGCAGGGCCGGCAGTTCAGGGTCGGCGGTTTCATCGCCGGCATCGGCGTGCCCTGGCCCGACCGGCTGGACACCGCACATCCCTACACCCTCGGCATCCCGCAGACCGTCACCGACCGTCTGCTGGCCGAGCACGCCGCCGAGCTCGGCGCCGAGATCCGGCGCGGCTGCGAAGTGGTCGGGCTGAGCCAGGACGACGAGGGCGTGACCATCGAGCTGGCCGACGGCACGCGGCTGCGCTCGCGCTACCTCGTCGGCTGCGACGGCGGCCGCAGCACGGTGCGCAAGCTGCTCGGCGTCGGCTTCCCCGGCGAGCCCACCCGGGTGGAGACGCTGCTGGGCGAGATGGAGGTGGACGTTCCAGAGGAGACGGTGGCCGCCGTGGTGGCCGAGGTGCGCAAGACCCAGGTGCGGTTCGGGCTCGGGCACCTCGGTGACGGGGTCTACCGCGTCGTCGTGCCTGCCGCGGGGGTGGCCGAGGACCGTACGGCCGCGCCGACCCTGGAGGAGGTCAAACGGCAGCTGGTGGCGACCGCCGGCACCGACTTCGGCGTGCACTCGCCGCGTTGGCTGTCCCGCTTCGGCGACGCCACCCGCCTGGCCGAACGCTACCGAGTGGGCCGGGTGCTGCTGGCCGGCGACGCGGCGCACGTCCACCCGCCGATCGGCGGACAGGGCCTCAACCTCGGCATCCAGGACGCCTTCAACGTCGGCTGGAAGCTCGCCGCCGAGGTGAACGGCTGGGCGCCGGAAGGGTTGTTGGACACCTACGAAGCCGAACGGCACCCGGTGGCCGCCGCCGTGCTGGACCACACCCGCGCGCAGATGGAACTGGTGTCCACCGAGCCGGGCCCCCAGGCGGTGCGCCGGCTGCTGTCGGAGCTGATGGACTTCGAGGAGGTGAACCGCCACCTGATCGAGAAGCTCACCGGAATCGCGATCCGCTACGACTTCGGCGAGGGACACGACCTGCTCGGCCGGCGGCTGCGGGACGTGGAGCTGAAGCAGGGGCGCCTCTACGAGTTGATGCACGGCGGCCGCGGACTGCTGCTCGACCGGACCGGCAGGCTTTCGGTGGCGGGCTGGGCGGACCGGGTCGACCACATCGTCGACGTCGGCGGGGAACCGGACGTGCCCGCGGTGCTGCTGCGGCCGGACGGCCATGTGGTGTGGGTCGGTGACGACCAGCAGGAGCTGACCGGGCGACTGCCCGAGTGGTTCGGTGCTGCGGTGAGTTGAGCGCGCGGTCACGGCCGGAAGGGCGGGCCGTGATCGGCCCCTCCCGGCCGACTCCGTCGTGGGTCGGCCGGGAGGGGCGTCGGCGCTGTTCGGGCCGGCGGTCTCCGCGCCGGCGGGATGCGCTGCGTCGATCAGTGGTGCTTCGCCTTGGCGGCGCAGGCGCCGGACGCGCACGCGGTGAGCCAGGCGTCGAAGTCGGCGTCGTAGTTGGTGCCGATGTCGTGGTAGACGGCGTAGCCGCCCTGGTAGTCACCGGTCCGGAAGCGGCCGAGCATGGTGGCGATGTCCTCGGGGTGCTTCTCGAACATATAGCGGACCGCGAGGTAGCCCCAGGGGTAGGTGCGGGTCACGTCGCTGTTGTCGTAGGTGCTCTGGAACAGCGTGCTCAGCTTGTAGGTGTGCTTCCCGGCCTCGCTGACCGCCTCTTCGTCGGTGATCTTCCGGTAGCCGTACGAGACGTACTCGGCGAAACCCTCGATCCACCAGACGTCCGGGACCGACGTCTGCTGGCCGAAGTCGCCCTTCATGTCGTCACGGGCGTCGATGTAGTGCGTGTACTCGTGGTTGAGGTTCCAGATCCGGGCCGGGAAACCGTTGTCGTCGCTCCTCTGGTACATGATGGACATCGGCTTGTTGTCGGGCTTGGTGGGGTCCCCGATCATGGTGATGCCGCCGTTGTTGGTGTCGACGCCGAAGATGGCCCCGGCGTAGGTCTGGTAGTCGCTGCGACTGCCGAACACGACGAGCTGGATGGTCGATTCGTACTGGCCGGGTATCGGGCCGTCGTTCTTCACCAGGTCGTGGACGTACGCGTCCTGGCTCAGGAGGCTGGTGCAGGCGGCGTCGAGCTCCTCGGGCTTCAGCGCCTGCGCCTTGATGGTGTGCGTCGCATCGCACTCGTGGGTGACCGGCAGCGCCGCCTTGGTCAGCTGGTCGGAGAGGTCGCAGACACCGAAGTACGAGCAGTTGTCCTTGTCGTAGGAGTCTGCCTGGGAGGCGACGGTGACCCACAGCGGCGCCGTCGGGCCGTTGATCTTCGAGGCGTCCAGCAGGCCCTTCATCAGCGGCCGGACCTTGTCCCGGAGGGCCTGGTGCTCGACGTACCGGGCGACGTTCATCCCGGCGTTGGAGTCGAGGTAGGAGTTCTCGGTGCCCAGCATGTCCAGGTGGTCGAGCGCGAACTTGTTGAGGGTGTCGATGATGCTCGGATCGGCCGTGACCGCTTTGACGTACTCGGGGTTCCAGTTCCCGCGCCACAGCGGGGTGTACACGTTGTTGACGGCGGCCAGCATGCTGGGGATGTCGTCGTAGGAGCTGTTGTAGCCGCCCAGCACCTGCTTGTAGACGTCCAGGTAGCGGCCCTGCTCGTTGGCGCTGTCGGTGAGGGTGATGACCTCGCTCAGGACGTCGCCGTTGTCCGAAGTGACGTCCTTGGAATGGGAGTTGGCGAAGAACGCGTCCAGGCTGCCCTCGCTGGCCGCTGCCAGGTTCGCGCCGTAGTCGCCGACGTCGTCCGGGTGGTTGGACTGCACGTAGTAGCCGGCGCGCAGGAACAGCACGAGCTGCAACACATTGGCCGAGTTGTCACCGGGGTAGGCCGTCGCCCCGCTCTTGAAGGCGTCGGCGACGGTGACCATCTGCTCCTCGCGGAAGACGTCGCGCGCATCGCTGCCGGTGACGCTGAACAGCGTGTTGACGCACTCCGTGGTCGAGGCCTGGACGAACGTGACCAGTTCGGAGCCCGTACGGCCGCCGAAGTCGCCCGGGCTGCAGGAGGCCTTGGTGCCCGGCTTCGGGGCGTGGTGCCGTCCCGCGCCGGTCGGAGGGGTGGTGGCCTTCTCCGCGCTGAGTGGGGGGAGTTGGGAGGTGCCGAGGGGGCGGCGCTGTGCGGCGGGCCGTTCGTTCGCACCGGTGGTCGGACCGGTCGGGGGTACGGCGTGGGGGGTGATGTTCCGGGATGCGGACACGGCCTGGTCCGGGGCGGCCGGCGGGGGCGGTGCCGCCAGTGCCGGTGCGGTCAGGAAGCCGGCCAGTGTGGCGCAGGCGGCCAGGGCGCCGGTCACGCATCTGGGCAGGGGTGAGCGGTAGCGCATCCATGCTCCTTTGTGGGGGTTTCGTGGGGGGCCGCCTCGGGATCGGGCTGAGGCGTGAGTGGCACCTTCTCAGCGCACACCGGCCGCGACAATACGGTGTGACATAGCACATGGCGCACCGCAGTCATAACCTCAGGAACCACGGACCCCAAGAGCCCCAGCGACCCATGGGTGTGGGCCGGCTACGGTCTGGTCGTCACGTTCCAGGTGCGCGAGGCCCAGGAGCGGAAGTGCGGTGACTGCGCGATGAGCGCACGGTATGCCGCGGCGGCGGAGGTGAAGAGGGTGTCCGCGACCTCGTCGGCCGGGCTTCCGCGCCGCCAGGCCAGTACGTAACGGCACCACAGGGGCGTGCCGGACAGCGGTTTGACCAGGACGCCGGGGATCGGCCGGAACGTCGCCTGCACGATGGAGGCCCCGAGGCCCTCGGCGATCATGTTCTGCAACTGCTGCTGGTCGCCGAGGAATTCGTGCACCGCCGCCGGGGTGAAGCCGGCCGCGTCACAGGCCGCGTAGAAGACGCCCGGCCAGCCCGCACCGTCGTCCGGGGTGAGGAACCACGGGTCGTCGGCCAGGTCGGCGAGCGCCACCTCCTGGCAGTGCCGGAGCCGGTGACCGGACGGCAGGGCGACGAAGCTCGGCTCGGTGACGATCCCGCGGTGCGCCACGGCGGCGGAATGCCGCAACTCGCGTCCGGGGTAGTCGGCGGCGATCGCGGCGTCCACCTCGCCGCTCTCCAGGAGGTCGACGATCTCCGAGGACGGGTACACGCTGCTCACCGTCAGCGCGAGATCGGACCGCCGGCTGCGGAGCCGGACGAGCATACCGGCGAGGACCGGTGAGTTGGTCGCGGCCAGGCGGATCGGCCGGCCGGCTCGCGTGCCCGCGGCCGGCAGGCGTCCGATCGCGGCCGCGCGGGCCAGCACGTCACGGGCCTGCGCCAGGACCTCGGTGCCGTACCGCGTCAGCTCGACGCCCGAGGGGTGCCGCTCGAACAGCGGGCGGCCGAAGTACCCCTCTATCCGCCGGAGTTGGGTGCTCATCGCGGGTTGTGAGTACCCCAGTTCCGAGGCCGCCCGGCCCACGCTCCCGGCGTCGGCGATCGCGCACAGCACCCTCAGATGCCGAAGCTCCAACTCCATGCCCGCAACTCCTCCCGTCCGCGTGGAAGCCACCTCATCGCGCTCCGGGCGCCGGCGCCAGAGCGGGGAACGGCCTTGCCGGCCATCGGACGGCAGGAAAGGCCGAGCGCCCCTGCGTGAGGGGCGCTCGGGCGCGGTTCCGGGGGGAGGGGCTACTCGCCCACCACGCCCGACTTGGCGATGACGATGTCGGCGCTGGTGGCACCGCTGCGCGAGCCCAGGGCCTCGACCTTCTTCACGACCTCCATGCCCTCGACGACCTCGCCGAAGACGACGTGCTTGTTGTCGAGCCAGTCGGTGACGATGGTGGTGATGAAGAACTGGGAACCGTTGCTGTTCGGGCCCGCGTTGGCCATCGACAGCTGACCGGGCTTGGTGTGCTTGATCCGGAAGTTCTCGTCGGCGAACTTCTCGCCGTAGATGCTCTTGCCGCCGGTCCCGTCGCCGGCCGTGAAGTCACCGCCCTGAAGCATGAAGGTCGGGATGACCCGGTGGAAGCTGGAGCCCTCGTAACCGAAGCCGTGCTGGCCGGTGGCGAGCTCGCGGAAGTTCCGCGCGGTCTTGGGGACCACGTCGTCGAACAGGGTGAAGACGATCCGGCCGGCCGGCTCGCCGTCGATGGTGATGTCGAAGTACACGTCGTTGTTGCTCATGGTGGCATCTTCACATCCCGTCGCTCCGGGCCGCGCGCGGGGCCCACCCCTTCCGTTCCTGGCCCCGCCGGGCCCCGGGGTGGCCGCACCGCCGGACGCCCTCCTGCGGCATGCCCGCCGTGCCGGCGCATTACGGCAAATCCGGCCGCGGGACGACTACTACGGCGTACGCCCCGTGGCAATGCATGAAATTCGGCCAATGAATAGGCAGTCGAAAGTCAGACATCGGGGGAAACCTCTCCATGGCCGAGCGGGCATCGCAGAATCTGGGCCGTGAAGAACTGTGCGCGCGTACACTTCCGGCCCGCCGGGTCGGGCCGTTGGGGCGGCCGGCCTGCGGCCTTGCTCGAACGAACGGGCGATTTCGTCGTCCCATGCGCAACGGGGGTCACCGGGGTTGTCGGGCGTTAAGGTAAATGAGGGTAAAAGTTACCGTCGGTTAGTCTGAGTGGGGGTTGCTAGTGCGTGACCGGGGGTGAGACTGTGGCCACGTCGAACTGGCGTAAAAAAGCTTCTACAGGTGGATCGCAGAGAATGTCGAACGGTACTTGTCGGTAATACGTACGCTTCTCTCGTTCCTCCTTTCGGGTGTCGCCGGCTCGTATGTAATGGGCTGCGACGTGCCGAGAGAGTCTCGTACGCGTCGGTTGTCAGCAGCTCTTGTGTGGGGGGTATGTGATAGCGAGCCGGGCCATGGTGCATATGCCGCCGGGCGTCCTCTCGGGGACGTGGGGCGGAGGAAGCGCCCCGCAGATGTCTGCATCGCATCGGATGTGTGCATCGAGGCGGAGGGGGTACGCGGCGGGATCCGGACGGTATCCCGTCGACTGTCCGAGCCCGGACGCATATGCGGCCGTCGCCGGAGGCCGATGACGCCGCCCGGCCGCACGCCCACATAAGTCCGTCAGCCACCGGGCCGGCGCGCTGCCGGGTGGATACGGTGCCCAATTCCCCGGGGCGCCGGTGACATCGTGAATACCGCTACCGCCGTTCCGGCTGCGGTCATTTCGTCCTGGGCGGCCTGGGCGCAACGGCGTGGAAACGGTGGAAACGCATGCACAACGACAACTCGGCAGGCAGCAATCAGGATCTGGAGTTTGCGGTGACAGTGAGTTCCTGGAGTTCCTCGTGCCGTTCGGAGCAGTGCTTATCCGGCGGCATACCCGGCTGCCGGCCGTTAGGGGTGCCGCCCGCTCGCGCGGAACGCTCCTTTTCCTGTCCCGCTCCCCGTTTCCGTCCGGCCTTCGGGGAGAAGCGGTGACCAGCAAGCAGAGACAGGCCCCGTTCGCCTTCGACGCGCTCGTCGACCGGTGGAGAACGCGGCGGAAGGCCGATCCGGTCCGTTACGACGAGGACCAGAAGCTGTGGCAGGTCGCGGACCACCGCACGGTGACCGCCGTGCTCGCCGACCCGGTGACGTACTCCTCGGACTTCTCGGGTCTGGTCCCCACTCAGGAGGACTTCGAGACCTTCCGCCGGGGGAACTTCGTCGGGATGGACCCGCCGGCGCACCGCACCCTGCGCACTCTGGTCAGCCAGGCGTTCACCCCGCGCGTGGTGGCCGGACTGGAACCGAGGATCGAGGCCATCACCCGGGAGCTGCTGGACGCCGTCGCGGACCGGGACCGGTTCGACATGGTGGACGCGCTGGCCTACCCCCTGCCGATCATCGTGATCGCCGAGCTGCTGGGCGTGCCGGTCAGCGACCGCGGGATGTTCCAGGAGTGGGCGACCACCCTCTTCGCCGGGGAAGGCATCGGCGAATCGCTGGACATGGCCGATGTGGAGCAGGCGCTGAACTCCATCGCGCCGACCGTCCGTGAGATGAACGGCTATGTCCTCGACCACATCCGGCAGCAGCGGAAGGACCCGGGCGACGGGCTGATCGCCCGGCTGCTGGCGGCCGAGGTGAACGGCACCCGGCTGGCGGACCAGGAGATCGTCGGGTTCGTGGCCCTGCTGCTGGTGGCCGGGCACATCACCACCACGGCCCTGCTCGGCAACGCCGTGGTGAGCCTCGACCAGTACCCGGACGCCGCCGCGCTGGTGCGGACCGATCCCGGCCGGCTGCCGGACGCCGTCGAGGAGGTGCTGCGCTGGCTCCCGCCGTTCCCCGAACTGGGCCGCCGCACCACCCGCGAGGTCGAGCTGGGCGGCCGGACCCTCCCCGCCGGCTCCGTGGTGATGGCGAACCTGGCCACCGCCAACCGCGATGCGGACCGGTTCGCGGACCCCGACGTCTTCGACGTGACCCGCAACCCCAACCCCCACCTGACGTTCGGGCACGGCATCCACTTCTGTTTCGGTGCCCCCCTGGCCAGGCTGGAGGCGCGGATCGCGCTGCGGCAGCTGCTGGATCGTTTCTCCGCTCTGGCGATCCCCTGCCGCGACGAGGTCGAACTGCAGAATCCGGCCGTCATCGTCAGCGTGCGCCGACTGCCGGTGGAGGTGCAGCGGCGATAGCCCGCCCGGCGGGCCACGCGTCCTTCCTCCTCCGTCCCTCGTACCGGGAGTTCCCTTCTCATGCCGTACGCCACGACTGCTCCGGCCACCACCCGGCAGCCGACGCAGATACGACGCCTCTTACAAGAGCGTCTGGACACGCTCGCCCGCGCCCACCAGGTCCCGGGTGCCCAACTCGCGGTTCATACGGGCGGGGTGACGTATGCGGTGCACACGGGAGTCGCGGACGTCACGACCGACGAACCCCTGGGCAGCGGCACCGCGGTGCCGCTCGGGTCCGTCACCAAGGTCTACACCGCGGCCGTCGCCATGCTGCTCGTCGCCGACGGCGATGTGTCGCTCACCGACCCCGTCGGCACCCACGTGCCGGAGCTGGCGCGGCTGCCGCGGATGACCGTGCGGCAACTGCTCAGCCACACCGCAGGGCTGCCGACGGGACCCGACTCCGACGACGCGGCGGCGCTGACCCCGGCCCGTTACCTTGCCGGCCACGCCACCGACGTCGTCTGCCCGCCCGGCGGCGGCTTCTCCTACTCCAACGCCGGTTATGTCGCCGCCGGACGGCTGATCGAAGCGGTGACCGGTATGTCCTGGCAGGAGGCGGTGCGGGCCTTCCTCCTGGAACCCCTGGGCACCACGCCGGCCTTCCTCACCGACCCCGCACCGGCCCGACCGGTGGCGCGCGGCCACTCCGCGAACGCCCTCACCGGCCGCGTCCGCCCGGTGCAGCAGACCCTGGCGCCGGTGGAGGCACCGGCCGGTGCGCTGCTGGCCAGTGCGCTCGAACTGGTCGCCCTGGGCCGGGTGTTGATCGGTCACGGCCCCCGTACGGTGCTGACCGCGGAGGACGCCGAGGAGATGCGCCGCCCCGTCCCCGGCGCCCACCCCGGCGTGCTCGCGGATGCCTGGGGACTGGGACCGGCGCTCTTCCAGGACGGCGGCCGGCAGTGGTGCGGCCACGACGGCAACGCCCAGGGCACGTCCTGTTTCCTGCGGGCCGAGCCGGACAGCGGCGACATCGTCGCCTTCACCGGCAACGCCAACAGCGGCACCGCCCTGTGGCACGAACTGGCCGACGACCTCGCCCAGATCGCCGGTGTGAGCCTCCCACCCGCCCCCGCCCCCGCTCCGCGCGACGCCCCCGTCCGCGCACTTCCCCAGGGCGCCGGGACGTACCGCAACGGCACCGTCGACTACCGCGTCACGGCCGACGAACAGGGGACCCTCACGCTGTCCGTCAACGGCGACAGCCCCGCCCCGCTGGTCTGCCATCCGGACCTCAGCTGCGATCTGGTGGACCCCGCCACCGGCCGACGGCTGCCCGGCGGACGCTTCCTCCGCGATCCGGACACGGGCGCGATCGACCGGCTGCAGATCTCCGGCCGGACGGCACGCCGCACCGACATCGGCTGACCGCTCACAGCCCGGCGGTTCCGCGCGCGCCTCCCCCCCCTTTTGTGCGCCGGACCCGCCCGTACACCCCCCCACACGTCCGGGACCGCTCACCCGGGCCGCTCGGCGCACCGCTGCACCACTTCCGTCCCCGCCTCGAAGGACTGACCTCCATGACGGACCAGCCCCAGAACTCCGCACCCGCGTCCGCACCAGCGCAGGACCGGACCGTTCCGCAGGTTCCCGGGGCCGGACCGGTCCGTCCGGTGCCGCGCGCCCCGCTCGCCGAGCTGTTCGCTGCCCGGGTGGCCCGCAGCCCGGAGGCGCCCGCCGTGACGGACGGCCGGCGGACCTGGTCCTACCGCGACACCGACGCCTGGGCCAACCGCCTCGCGCACGAGCTGATCGCGCAGGGGGTGGGGCCGGAGCGCACGGTGGCGCTGGTGCTGCCGCGTTCGGTCGAACTGATCGTGGCGGAGCTCGCGGTGGCCAAGGCCGGCGGCGCCTTCCTGCCGGTCGACCCGGCGTACCCCGCCGAGCGCCGGGAGCTGCTGCTGACCGACGCGGCCCCCGCGGTGGTCCTCGACGACCCGGCCCGGATCCGCCGCGCCAACGGCGCGGACCACGCCCCGCGGGACACCGACCGGCTCGCCCCGCTGCACCCGGAGCACCCGGCCTACGTCATCTACACCTCCGGCTCGACCGGCGTCCCCAAGGGCGTGGTGGTGGCCCACACCGGGCTGGGCGCCTTCACCGCCGCGGCGCAGGAACGGTACGCCGTCGGGCCGGGCGACCGGGTGCTGCAGTTCTCCTCGCCCAGCTTCGACGCCGCCGTCCTGGAGCTGTGCATCTCCCTGCTGTCGGGCGCCACCCTCGTCATCCCGCCGGACGGCCCGTGGCTGGGTGACGAACTCGCCGAGGTGCTGCGGGGCCACCGGATCAGCCATGCCCTGATCCCGCCGGCCGCGCTCGGCACACTGCCCGGCCCGGCGGACGGCAATCCGCTGCCCGACCTGCGCACCCTGATCGTGGGGGCCGAGGCCTGCCCGGCCGAGCTGGCCGACCGCTGGGCGGCGGGGCGGCGGCTGATCAACTCGTACGGCCCCACCGAGGCCACGGTGGTCGCCTCCTGGACCGGACCGCTGGCCGTCGGCGCCGGCACCCCCTCCATCGGCCGGGCACTGCCCCGGACCCAGGTCCACCTACTCGACGCGGCGATGCGGCCGGTGCCCACCGAAACCGCCGGCGAGCTGTACGTCGGCGGCGAGGGCGTGGCCCGCGGCTACCTCGGCCGCCCCGGCCTGACCGCCGCCCGCTTCGTGGCCGATCCGTACGGGCCGCCCGGTAGCAGGCTCTACCGCACCGGCGACCTGGCGCGCCGGAACGCCGACGGCGAGCTGGAGTTCCTCGGGCGGACCGACCACCAGGTCAAGATCCGCGGCTTCCGCGTCGAACTCGGCGAGATCGAGGCGGCGTTGGCGGCCCAGGACGGTGTCGGCGAGGCCGTCGTCGTGGTGCGCGAGGACGAGCCGGGCCGGCAGCGGCTGGTGGGCTACGTCACGGCCGGCGACCCGGCCCGGCCCCCGCAGCCCGGGACGCTGCGCACGGCGGTCGCCCGCACCCTGCCGGCCCATATGGTCCCGTCCGCCGTCGTGGTCCTGGACGCCCTCCCGCTCACTGCCCACCACAAGGTCGACCGGCGCGCGCTGCCCGCACCCGGCCCGCTCCAGAGCACCGCCCACACCCCGCCCCGGACGCCCGCCGAGCGGACCGTCGCCGCCATCTGGTCCGATGTGCTGGGCGTCCGGCCCGTCGGCGCCGACGACGACTTCTTCGCCCTCGGGGGCGACTCCGTCGTGGCCGTACGGGTGCTCTCCCGCATCCGGGAGGAGCGGGCGGTCCGGCTGACCGTCCGGGACCTGTTCACCGCCCGTACGGTGGCCGGGCTGGCCGCCCTCCTCGACGCGGCGGAAACCCACGATCCGTCAGGGCCGATCACCGCGGCCCCGCGCAGGGGCCCGCTGCCGCTCTCCCGCGCACAGCAGCGCCTGTGGTTCCTCGACGACCTCACCCCCGGCGGCACCGAGTACCACACCGGGGTGGGACTGCGGCTGCGCGGCCCGCTGGACACCGGTGCGCTCGGCCGCGCCCTGGACCGGCTCGCCGCCCGCCACGACGCGCTGCGCACCACGTTCACGACGGTCGACGGGCGCGTGGTGCAGCGGGTGAACGGCCCTGCCGCCCTGCCGCTCGACACCGCCGACCTGAGCACCCTGCCGGCCGACGAGCGGCCCGAAGAGGTCGAGCGCCTCCTCACCGAAGAGCTGCAGCGTGCCTACGATCTGGACCGGGGCCCGCTCACCCGGGCCCTGCTGATCCGGCTCGACGAGGACGAGCACCGGCTACTTCTGGCCCAGCACCACATCGTCACCGACGGCTGGTCGGTCGGCCTCCTCGTCCGCGAACTGGCCGCGCTCTACGCCGCGGAGACCGAGGGGACCCCCGACGGCCTCCCCGAACCCGCCCTGCAATACCCGGACTTCGCGCTCTGGGAGCACGGCCGGCCGGCCCCGGAGCGGCAGGCCGACGACCTCGCGTACTGGAAGCGGCAACTGGCCGGCCTGCCACAGCTGGACCTGCCCACCGACCGGCCCCGGCCGCCGGTGCGCACCACCGCGGGTGCGGCCCACCGGCACGAACTGCCCGCCGACCTCACCGACCGGCTGTCCCGGCTCGCCCGGGCCAAGGGCACCACCCTGTTCACCCTGTTCTCCGGGGCGGCCGCGGTCCTGTTCTCCCGCTACACGGGACAACGGGACATCGCCTTCGGCACCGTCACCAACGGCCGTGACCGCCGGGAGCTGGAGGAGGTGGCCGGCTTCTTCGTGAACACGGTGGTGCTGCGCAGCGACGTCGACGGCGCCGCCACCGTGGACCGCTTCCTGGACACCATGCGCACGACGCTGCTGGACGCCTTCGCCCACGACGGGGTGCCGTTCGACCGGGTCGTGGAGGAACTCGCGCCGCCCCGCGATCCCAGCCGTACCCCGCTGGTGCAGGTCCTCGTGGTCCAGCAGACCGCCATGGTGCCGCCCGGGCGGGCCGCCGGCGTCCGGATCGACGAGCACCCGCTGCCGCGCCCGGCGGCCCGCTTCGATGTGGTGCTGGAGTTCCTGCCGCGAGCCGACGGGTCGTTCGGGCTGACCGTCGAGTACAACACCGACCTGTTCGACGCCCCGACCGTGGCCCGGCTCGCCCGGCATCTGCACCTCCTGCTGGCGGGCATGGCCGACGGCCCGCACCGGACCGTGGCCGAACTCCCGCTGCTCACCGACGACGAGCGGCGCACCATGCTCGACGCCTGGAACACCCCGCAGGCGCCCGGCTCCGCCACGACGCTGCCGGCGCTCTTCGAGGAGCAGACCGCCCGTACCCCCGACCGCACCGCCGTGGTCTGCGGCGACACCCGGCTTGACTACGACGAGGTGAACCGGCGCGCCAACCGGCTGGCCCGGCTGCTGGCCGCCCGCGGAATCGGCCCCGAGTCCCTGGTCGCCCTGGCCCTGCCGCGCTCCGCCGACCTGGTCACCGTCCTGTGGGCGGTGCTCAAGGCGGGCGCCGGCTACCTCCCGGTGGACCCCGGCTACCCGGCCGACCGCATCCGCTTCATGCTCGCCGACGCCCGCCCGGCCGTGGTCCTCACCACCCGCGGGACGGCCGGCTGCCTGCCCGAGGACACCGAGGCAGTCGTACTGGACGAACCCGGCACCGCCGACGCGCTCGCCGCCCTCCCCGCGCACGACCTGACCGACGCCGAACGGGTCCGCCCGCTGGACCCCGGCCACCCCGCGTACGTCATCTACACCTCCGGCTCCACCGGCCGGCCCAAGGGCGTGGTGGTCACCCACCGCAGCGTGGCCGACCTGGCGGCCTGGGCGGGGGAGCGGTTCGGCCCGCAGCGGCTGGCGCACGTGGTGGCCTCCACCTCGCTCAACTTCGACGTGTCGGTCTTCGAACTGCTCTGCCCGCTGCTCTCCGGCGGCAGCATCGACGTGGTGCCCGACCTGCCGGCCCTCGCCGAGCAGCCGGACGGCGCTCCCCGGCAGGCCGGGCTGATCAGCGGGGTGCCCTCGGTGCTCTCCCGGATGCTCACCGAGGACGCCGCCGTACGGGCCGGCACCGTGGTCCTGGCCGGCGAGGCGCTGCCCGCGCAGACCGTACGGGAGATCCGCCGGACCATGCCGTCCTGCGAGATCGCCAACATCTACGGTCCGACCGAGGCCACCGTGTACGCCACGGCGTGGTTCGCCGGCGACGGCACCCCCGAGCAGGCACCGCCGATCGGCCGGCCGGTCGCCCGGACCCGCGCCTACGTCCTCGACGCCCGGCTGCGTCCCCAGCCCCCGGGCGTGACCGGCGAGTTGTACCTCGGCGGCGACGGGCTGGCCCGGGGCTACCTCCGGCGGCCCGGACTCACCGCCGCCCGGTTCGTCGCCGACCCGTTCGCCGGGCCGGGCAGCCGGATGTACCGCACCGGTGACCTGGTGCGGTGGACCGCCGACGGCGAGCTGGAGTACCTGGGCCGGGTCGACCACCAGGTCAAGGTGCGGGGCTTCCGCATCGAACTCGGCGAGGTCGAGGAGGCGCTGCTGGTCTGCGAGAACGTCGCGCAGGCCGCCGCCACCACCCGGGAGGGCGACGGCCACAAGCGGCTGATCGGCTATGTCGTCCCCGCGCCCGGAACGGAGGCCGACCCGGAGGCGATCCGCCGCGCGCTCGGCCGCCGGCTGCCCGACTACATGGTGCCCGCCGCGGTCGTCGTCCTGACGGCGATGCCGCTCAACCCCAACGGCAAGCTGGACCGCGACCGGCTGCCCGCCCCGGACTGGTCCGCCGAGGCCACCACCGACTACGTGGCCCCGCGCACCGCCACCGAGCGGGCCCTGGCCGCGGTCTGGGCCGAGGTGCTGCGGGTGGAACGGGTCGGCGTCGACGACAACTTCTTCACGCTGGGCGGCGACTCGATCCTCAGCATCCAGGTGGTCGCCCAGGCGCGGCAGGCCGGTCTGGCCGTGACCTCGCGCGATGTCTACCGGCACCAGACGGTCGGCGCGCTCGCCCAGTGCCTGGACGCCGCCGACCGCCCCGCCGAGCCCGCCCGCGCCGACGAGGCCGCCACTGGCACCGCTCCGCTCACCCCGATCCAGCACTGGCTCTTCGAGGCCGACGCCGAGCGGGCCGGCCACTTCGGACAGACACTCTCCGTCGAACTCACCGGAGAATGCGACCCGTTGGCGCTGGAACAGGCCCTGCGGGACGTGGTCGCCCACCACGACGCGCTCCGGTCGCGCTTCGACCGCGACGACGACGGCCGGTGGCGGCAGCACATCGACGCCGGGCCGCCCCACCTCGTCCTGCACCGGCACACCGGGCCCGACGACGACACACCTCACCTGGGCCCGTTCGACCTCGCGCGGGGGCCGCTGCTGCGCGCCGTCCTGCACGACCGCGCCGACGGCCGCCCCGCCGTCCTCCACCTGACCGTCCACCACCTGGTCGTCGACGGCGTCTCCTGGCGCCTGCTGCTGGCGGACCTGGACCGCGCCTACCGGGCCCGTCGCGGTGACGAAACCGCCGCCCTGCCGCCGAAGTCCACCCCGCTGCGCCACTGGGCGCGACGGCTGACCGACCACGCGGACGCCGGCGGCTTCGACGACGAGGCGGGCCACTGGACCGCCCTGGCCGGCAGCTGCGACCCGGAGCTCCCGACCGACCTCGACGGCCCCAACACCTACGCCTCGGCCCGCTCGGTGACCGTCCGCCTCCCCGCGAGAACCACCGCCGTCCTGCTGCACGCCCTCCCCGCCGCCTACCGCACCCAGGTCAACGACGTGCTGCTGAGCGCGCTGGCCCGGGTGCTGCACGACTGGACCGGCCGCGAGCGGACCCCGGTGGACCTGGAGGGCCACGGCCGCGAGGAGCTCTTCGAGGACGTCGACCTCAGCCGTACGGTCGGCTGGTTCACCACCCGCTACCCCGTCGCCCTCTCCGTGGCACCGGACGCGGACTGGGGCGCCGTGCTGAAGTCCGTCAAGGAACAACTGCGCGCGGTGCCCCGCCGCGGCCTCGGCCACGGCGTGCACCGCCATCTGCGCCGTCCGGCCGGCCTGCCCGACGCACCGACCGCCGGCCTCAGCTTCAACTACCTGGGCCAGTTCGGCCTGCCCGACGGCGCCGGCGGCCTCTACCGCGGCCTGCACCGCGGGCTGGCGCTGGACGCCGACCCCGCCGCGGCACGGCCGCACGCGCTGGAGGTCGTCGGCCGACTCGACGGCGATGCCATGGAGTTCACCTGGTTCTACTCGGCGAACCTGCACCACGAGGAGACCGTCGCCCACCTCGCCGGGCGGTTCGCCGGGGCGCTGGAGGAGATCGCCCGGCACGGCGCCCGGCCCGGGGCCGGCGGACGCACCCCGTCGGACTTCCCGCTGGCCGGCCTCGACCAGGCCACCGTGGACCGGCTGGTGGGGAACGGCGGGACCGTCGAGGACATCCACCCGCTCACCCCCACCCAGGCCGGCATGCTCTTCCACCGGCTGTCCCAGGACGACCAGGGCGTCTACCACCAGCAGCTCACCTTCGTGCTGGACGGCGTGCCCGACCCACAGGCGCTGGCCGCGGCCTGGCAGCGGGTGACCGACCGCACCACCGTGCTGCGCGGCCGGGTCGTCTGGCACGACGTGCCCGAGCCGCTGTTCGTCGTCGAACGCCGTGCCGAGGTGCCGGTCACCCACCTGGACTGGCGCGGCCTCACGGACGACGAACGGCAGCAGCGGCTGCGGGAGTTGCAGGACCGGGACCGTCGGCGCGGCATCGACCTGGACACCGCCCCGCTGCAGCGGCTGACCCTGGCCCGGCTGTCCGCCACCGAAGTGCAGGTCGTGTGGTCCTTCCACCACCTGGTACTGGACGGCTGGAGCCTGTTCCAGGTGCTGTCCGACGTCTTCCGCAGCCACGCGCTGCTGCGGGACCCGGCCACCGGCGACGGCGGCACCCCGACGGACGCCGGCCTGCCCGCGCGCCGGCCGTTCCGCGACTACGTCGCCTGGCTGCGCGACCGCGACCGCACCGAGGCCGAACGGCACTGGCAGACCCGCCTCGCCGGGCTCACCGAACCCACCGCGCTGCCCTACGACCGCGAACCCACCGAGACCCACCGCGCGGAGTCCTCCGAAGCGGTGCGGGTCACCCTGTCCGCCGCCACCTCCCGGCGCCTGGACGACCTGGCCCGCGGCTCCGGCCTGACCGTCAACACCCTCGTCCAGGCCGCCTGGGCGCTGCTGCTGGCCCGCCAGACCGGACGGCCGGACGTCGTCTTCGGCACCACCGTCTCCGGCCGGCCGCCCGAGCTGCCCGGCGTCGAGGCGATGAACGGCCTGTTCATCGCGACCGTACCGACCCGGCTGACGGTGCCCGCCGACGGCACCGTGCGGGACTGGCTGCGCCGGGTGCAGGAGATCCAGACCGACGACCGGCGCTTCGACCATGTACCGCTGGCCCGGCTCAAGGCCTTCACCGAACTGCCCGAACGGGCCCGGCTGTTCGACAGCATCGTGGTGTTCGAGAACTATCCCGTAGGTGACGACCTCGCCGCCGCGCACGGCCTGCGGCTGACCGGCCTCGACGGCATCGAGACCACCAACTACCCGCTCAGCCTCGTCGCCTACCCCGGCCCCGAGCTGGCCCTGCGGCTCGGCTACGACCCGGAGCTGTTCGACGCCGCCACCGTCGAGCGGATGGCCGAGTACCTCACCGTCCTGCTCGCGGAGATGGCCGCCGACGGCGGGCGGCCGCCCGCCCGGCTGCCGGTCCTCGGCGCCGCCCGCCGCCGGCAGGTGCTGGAGGAGTGGAACGACACCGCCACCGCCCTCCCCGAGGACACCGTCGCCGGGATGTTCGCCGCCCAGGTCCGGCGCACCCCCGACGCCATCGCCCTGGACGCCGGCGACCAGACCCTGACCTACCGCCAACTCGACGCGCGCGCAGCGGAGTTGAGCCACCGGCTGACCGCCCTCGGCGTCCGCCCCGAACACCCCGTCGCCGTCCTCATGGACCGCTCGGCCGCCCTCGTCATCGCCCAGCTCGCGCTCGCCGGAACCGGCGGCGTGTACGTCCCGCTGGACGGCCGCGCGCCCGAGCAGCGGCTGCGGCAGGTGCTGGCGGAGAGCAGCGCGGACCTCGTCCTCACCGACACCGCCTGGCAGGGCACGGCCGCGGCGGTGGCACCCGGCGGGCGCACCCTGCTGGTGACCGATGAAGCGGCCGACCCCGCCTTGGCCGGCGCCCGCACACCCGACGTCCACCCGGACCACGTGCTCCAGCTGATGTTCACCTCCGGCTCCACCGGGCGGCCCAAGGGCGTCGCGGTGCGCCACCGGGACGTCGTGGCGCTCGCCTCGGACCGCGCCTTCGCCGGACACGACCGGGTCCTGCTGCACTCCCCGCAGGCCTTCGACGCCGCCACCTACGAACTGTGGGTGCCGCTGCTGCGCGGCGGCCGCGCGGTCCTGGCACCGCCCGCTGACGTGGACGCCACCACCGTCCGGCGGGCCATCGCCGAGCAGGGGGTCACCTGCCTCTGGCTGACCGCCGGGCTGTTCCGGCTGCTGGCCCAGGAGGACCCCGGCTGCCTGCGCGGCGCCCGGGAGGTGTGGACCGGGGGAGAGGCCGTACCGGGCGGGGCCGTGCGCCGCGTCCTCGCCGCCTGCCCCGGCCTCACCGTGGTCGACGGCTACGGACCCACCGAGACGACGACCTTCGCCACCCGGCGGGCCTTCCGCGCCGGTGACCCGCTGCCCGCCACCCTCCCCATCGGACGCCCGCTGGACAACACCCGGGTCTACGTCCTCGACGGCGCGCTGCAGCCCCAGCCGCCGGGCATCCCCGGCGAGCTGTACCTCGCCGGGGCCGGACTCGCCCGCGGCTACCACGGCCGGCCCGGCGCCACCGCGGAACGCTACCTCGCCGACCCCTTCGGCCCGCCCGGCAGCCGGATGTACCGCACCGGCGACCTGGTGCGCTGGAGCCCGGACGGCGAACTGCACTTCGTCGGACGGGCCGACGACCAGATCAAGATCCGCGGCTTCCGCGTCGAACCGGCCGAGATCGCCGACCGGCTCACCCGCCACGAGGCCGTCGCCGAGGCGGTGGTGGCCGTCCCCGCGGACGGCGGCCGCAAACGCCTGGTCGCCTACCTCGTGCCCGCCGCGGGCGCGAGCGTGCCCCCGGCGGACGAGCTGCGCGCCTCGCTCGCCGCCGAACTGCCCGACTACATGGTCCCGGCCGCCTTCGTCACCCTGGACGCCCTGCCGCTCACCGCCAACGGCAAGGTCGACCACCGCCGGCTGCCCACCCCTGACTGGTCCACGGCCGGTGCCGGGGAACACGTGGCGCCGCGCACCGAGACCGAGCGGATCCTCGCCGGGATCTGGCGCACCCTGCTGGGCGTGGACCGGGTCGGTGTCGAGGACAACTTCTTCACCCTGGGCGGCGATTCGATCCTCAGCATCCAGGTCGTCTCGCGCGCCCGGAAGGCGGGCCTGACCCTCACGCCCCGGGACGTGTTCCGGCACCCGACCGTCGCGGCCCTGGCGGCCGCCACCGGTTCCGCCGCGCCCGTCACCGGCACCGGCCCGGTCGACGGGGACGTCGACCTCACCCCCATCCAGCACTGGTTCCTCGACGCCGACCCGCAGCGCCCCGGGTACTTCAACCAGTCCGTCCTCATCGAACTGGCCGAGGACCCCGACCCGCGGGCGCTGGAGACGGCGCTGCAGGCGCTGTGGCGCCACCACGACGCGCTGCGGACCCGCTTCGACCGGCGTGCGGACGGAACCTGGCACCAGCACTGCCCCGGCCCGGACGTGACGGAGCCGGAGCTGCTGCGGAGCCACCGGCTGACCGGGCACACCGCAAAGGAGTGCACCGCCGAGACCGACGCGGCCATGGCGGAGGCCCACGCCGGCTTCCGGCTCGCGGACGGTCCGCTGCTCGCCGCCCGGCTCTTCACCGGCGCCCCCGCCCTGCCACCCCGGCTCTTCCTGACGGTGCATCACCTCGTGGTCGACGGAGTCTCCTGGCGGGTCCTGCTGGAGGACCTGGAGACCGCCTACCGCCAGGCACGCGCCGGAGAGCCGGTCCGCCTGCCCGCCCGCACCACCTCCGTACAGGAGTGGGCCCGGCGGCTGCGGGCCCACACCGAAGCCGGCGGATTCACCGGCGAGAGTGCCCACTGGAACGCGGTCGCCGAGCACTGCGCGGCCCCGCTGCCGGTCGACGCCGACGGCGGCAACACCGTCGCCGACCTGCGCTCGGTCACCGTCCGCCTGGACCCGCGGCAGACCGCCGACCTGCTGCACAAGGTGCCCGGCGTCTATCGCACCCGGATCAACGACGTCCTGCTCACCGCGCTCGGCCGGGTGCTGGCCGACTGGACCGGCCGTCGCACCGTCGCCATCGGCCTGGAGGGCCACGGCCGCGAGGACCACCTCTTCGACGGCGTGGACCTGTCCCGCACGGTCGGCTGGTTCACCAGCCTGTTCCCGGTCGCCCTCGACGTGCCGGCCGGCGGCTGGGCCGAGGCGCTCAAGTCGGTCAAGGAGCAGCTGCGCGCCGTACCCGGCCGGGGCCTCGGCCACGGCGCGCTGCGCCACCTCACGCCCACCGCCGGGATCGCCGACGCGCCCCTGCCGCCGATCAGCTTCAACTACCTGGGCCGGTTCGACTGGACCGCCGACGGCGACGGGCTGATCCGCGGCGTACGCGGCGGACTCGACGGCGCCGCCGCACCCGAGTCCGTACGGCCGCACCTGCTCGACGTCGTGGGCCGGGTCGAGGACGGCAGCCTGGAACTCACCTGGCACTACAGCCGCGGCGTGCACCGCGAGGAGACGGTCACCGCCCTGGCCGAGGGCATGCGCACCGCGCTGACGGAGCTCGTCGCGCACTGCGCCGCCCCGGACGCCGGCGGCCGCACCCCCTCCGACTTCCCGCTGGCCCGCCTCGACCAGGCGGCCGTGGACCGGATCGTGGCGGACGGCCGCACCGTGGAGGACGTCTACCCGCTCACCCCGATGCAGGCCGGCATGCTCTTCCACGGCCTGATGGACCCGTCCTCCGAGGCGTACTTCAACCAGGTCCAGCTGCTGCTGACCGGCGTCACCGACCCCGCCGCACTGGCCACGGCCTGGCAGCAGACCGCCGACGCCAACCCCATGCTCCGCACCCGCCTGGTGTGGCAGGAGACCCCCGAACCGCTGCAGATCGTGCAGACCCGGGCCACCGTCCCCGTCACCCACCACGACTGGACCGGCCGGAGCGCCGAGCGGTGCGAGGAGGCCCTGACCGCCCTGCTCGCCGCGGACCGGGCGGCCGGCCTCGACCTGACCACCGCGCCCCTCATGCGGCTGACCCTGATCAGGCTCTCCGCCGACCAGGTACGCCTCGTGTGGACCTTCCACCACATCCTCCTCGACGGCTGGAGCGCGGCCCAGGTCGTCGACGAGGTCTTCGAGCGGTACGCCGCGCTCACCGCCGGCCGCCGCCCCGAGGTACCCTCGCGCGCCCCGTTCGCCGGCTACCTGCGCTGGCTGGCGGAGCAGGACGACACCGACGCCGAGCAGTACTGGCGCCGCACACTGGCCGGCTTCACCGCACCCACCGAACTGCCCCGCGACCGCACGCCGTTGGAGGCCCACCGCAGCGCGTCCTCCGACACCGTCCACCTCACGCTGGACGCCGCACACTCCGCACGGCTGCGGGAGACCGCGCAGCGGGCCGGCCTCACCATGAACACCGTGCTCCAGGGCGCCTGGGGCCTGCTGCTCGGCCGCTACGGCAACACCGACGACGTGGTCTTCGGCAGCACCGTCTCCGGTCGGCCCGCCGACCTGCCCGGCGTGGAATCCATGGTCGGCGTGTTCATCAACACCCTGCCGACCCGGGTGCGGATCGACGCCGAGCGCCCGCTGCTGGACTGGCTGCGCGAGGTGCAAAGCGCCCAGTCCGAGTCCCGCCGGCACGACTTCGTCTCCCTCGCCCAACTGCAGAACTGGAGCGAACTCCCCGGCGGGGTCGGCCTGTTCGACAGCATCGTGGTCTTCGAGAACTACCCCTTCGACCGCGACGCCCTCGCCCGGCACGGCCTGCGGGTGGCGGAACAAGGCGAACTGGAGCCGACCAGCTACCCGCTCAGCGTGGTCGTCGCCCCCGGCGAGCGCCTCACCATCGCCCTGGACTACGACCCGGCCGTCTTCGACGCCACCACCATCGAGCGGCTCGGCGGCTGCCTGCGCGTGCTGCTCACCGAAATGGCCGCCGACCCGGACCGCCGGCTCGCGGACCTGCCGCTGCTCACCGCGGAGGAGAGCGCGCGCCTCCTCGACCGGTCCGGCACACCGGCCGCCGCGCCGCCGCACCGCGTACTGCCGGAGGTCTTCGAGGAGCAGGCGGCCCGCACCCCCGACACCCCGGCCGTCGTCGCCGGGACCGAACGCCTCACCTACCGGGAACTCAACGCCCGCGCCAACCGGCTGGCGCGGCTGCTGATCGCCTCGGGCGCCGGCCCGGAACGGTTCGTCGCCCTCGCGCTGCCCCGCACCGCCGACCTGGTCGTGGCCCTGCTGGCCGTCCTCAAGAGCGGCGCCGGCTACCTGCCGGTCGACCCCGGCTACCCGGCCGAGCGGATCTCCTTCCTCTTCGACGACGTCCGCCCGGACATCCTGCTGACCACCACCGACCTCGGCGCCCGCCTGCCCGACGGGCCCACCGTCCGCCTCGCCCTGGACGACCCCGGGCTGGCCGGACGCCTCGCCGCGCGGTCCGCCGCCGACCCCGCGGACGCCGAGCGGACCGGTGCGCTGCTGCCCGCCCACCCCGCCTACGTCATCCACACCTCGGGCTCGACCGGCACCCCCAAGGGCGTCGTCGTCACCCACGGATCGGTGGTGGCCCTGGCCGACTGGGCGGCGGACGCGTTCGGCAGCCGGGGCCTGGCCCACGTCGTCGCCTCGACCTCGCTCAACTTCGACGTCTCGGTCTTCGAACTGCTCTGCCCGCTGCTCTGCGGCGGCTGCATCGACCTGGTGCCGGACCTGCTGGCACTGGCCGAACGCACCGAGCCCTGGACCGCGAGCCTGCTCAGCGCCGTCCCCTCCGCCCTCGGCCGGCTGCTCGCCGAGGACACCGTCCACGTCACGGCGGACACCGTGGTCCTCGCCGGCGAAGGACTCGCCGCCCGCACCGTCCGCGACGTCCGCGCCGCCGTCCCCGGCTGCACGGTCGCCAACATCTACGGCCCCACCGAGGCCACCGTCTACGCCACCGCCTGGACCTGCGACCCCGCCGACCCGGAGCGCACCCCGCCCATCGGCAGCCCCGTCGGCGGCGCCCGCGCCTACGTCCTCGACGCCCGGCTCCGGCCGGTACCCCCCGGCGTACCCGGCGAGCTCTACCTCGCCGGCACCGGCGTGGCCCGCGGCTACTTCGCCCGGCCCGGCCTGACCGCCCGCCGGTTCCTCCCGGACCCGTACGGTCCCGCGGGCACCCGGATGTACCGCACCGGCGACCTCGTACGCCGGGACGCCGACGGCCAGTTGGTGTACCTGGGCCGGACCGACGACCAGGTCAAGGTGCGCGGCTTCCGGATCGAACTCGGCGAGGTCGAGGCCGCGCTGACCCGCCACCCCGACGTGGCCGAGGCCGCCGCCCGGGTCGTCGAGACCGACGGCCACAAGCGCCTGGTCGGCTACGCGGTCGGCCGGGGCGCGGCCCGCCCCGACCCCGCCGCCGTACGAGCCTTCCTCGCCGCGCGCCTGCCCGACCACCTGGTCCCCGCGGTCGTCGTCCCCCTGGACCGGCTGCCGCTGGGCGCCACCGGCAAGCTCGACCGGCGCGCCCTGCCCGCGCCCGACTGGACCGCCCCCACCGGCGGCCAGGTGGCCCCGCGCACCGACACCGAACGGACGCTGGCCGCCATCTGGTCCCAGGTGCTGGGCGTGGAGACGGTCGGCGTGGAGGACAACTACTTCACCCTCGGCGGCGACTCGATCCTCAGCATCCAGATCGTCTCCGCGGCCCGCCGCGCCGGCCTCGACCTGGCACCCCGGCACCTGTTCGTCCACCAGACCGTCGCCGCGCTGGCCGCCGCCGTCGGGCACCTGCCGGCCCCGGCGACCGGCACCGACCGGGGCCCGGTGGTGGGCGAGGTGCCGCTCACCCCCGTCCAGCACTGGCTGTTCGAGACCCTGCCCGGCACCGCGGCACACTTCACCCAGTCGCTCTCCTACGAACTCGCCGCCGACACCGACGAGGACGCGCTGCGCACCGCGCTGGCCGCGGTGCTGGAGCACCACGACGCGCTGCGCTCCCGGTACGAAACGGCCGGCGACGGCCGGTGGCGGCAGCACACCGCGGCCCCCGGCGCGGCCCCCGCCCTGGAGGTCCGTGACCTGCCCGGCCGGGACCCGAAGGACCGGGCCGCGGCGCTGCGCACCCTGTCCGGTGAGCTCTGCGCGGGCTTCGACCTGGCCCACGGGCCGCTGCTGAAGACCGTGCTGTGCCGCCCGGCCGACGACGAGGAGGCCCGCCCGGTGCTGCTGCTGGCCGCCCACCACCTGGTCGTGGACGCGGTGTCCTGGCGCATCCTGCTGGAGGACCTCGACACCGCCTACCGCGCGGTGCGGGCCGGGGGCCGGGCCGAGCTCGGGCCCCGCACGACCTCCTTCCGCGACTGGGCACAGCGGCTCCGGGACCACACCGCGGCCGGCGGCTTCGACGACGAACTCCCGTACTGGACACGGGAGCACGCGCCGTCCTCCCTGCCCACCGACCGCACCGGCCGCAACACCGCCGCCTCCGAGGACACCGTCACCGTCCGCCTGGAGGCCGAGGAGACCCGCAGGCTGCTCCAGGACGTCCCCGACGCCTACCGGACCCGGATCAACGACGTCCTGCTGTGCGCCCTGGGCCGGGTACTGGCCCGCTGGACCGGGCACGACCGGGTACTGGTCGGGCTGGAGGGCCACGGCCGCGAGGAGATCTTCGACGACGTCGACCTGTCCCGCACCGTCGGCTGGTTCACCACCATGTTCCCGGTCGCGCTGGACGTGCCGCCGGGCGCCGGGCTCGGCACCGCGCTGAAGTCGGTGAAGGAGGGCCTGCGGGCACTGCCCCGGCACGGCCTTGGCCACGGCGCCCTGCGCCACCTCCGCACCCCCGCCGCCCCGGGCCTCCCGGCCGCCCCGCAGATCGGCTTCAACTACCTCGGCCAGCAGGACTGGCACGCCTCCGCGGGGGACGGCCTGCTGCACGCACCGTACGGCCCGCTGGAGGGCGGGATGGACCCGGCGGCCGAACGGCCCCAGCTGATCGACGTGGTCGGCCGGGTGGCCGACAAACGGCTGGAGTTCACCTGGTCGTACTCGACCGAGCGGCATCTGCGCGCGACCGTGGCCCGGCTTGCCGAGGAGACGGCCGCCGAACTGCGGGAGATCGTCCGGCACTGCGCCGAACCGGGCGCCGGCGGCCGCACCCCCTCCGATTTCCCGCTGGCCCGCCTCGACCAGGACACCGTCGACCGGCTGGTCGGCAACGGCCGGGACGTCACCGACCTCTACCCGCTGACCCCCACCCAGACCGGCATGGTCTTCCACGGCCTCGACGCCCCGGAGGAGGGCCTCTACGTCGAACAGGCCACCTTCGTCGTCGACGGCGTCCGCAACCCCCGATTGCTGGCCGCCGCCTGGCAGCACGTCGTCGACCGCACCCCCGTTCTGCGCACCGCGGTGCTGCTGCACGCGGCGCCCGCCCCGCTGCAGGCCGTGCACCGCTCGGTCATCCTGCCGGTGACCGAGCTGGACTGGAGCGACCTGCCGCCGGTCGAGCGGGCGGCCGCGCTGGAGAAGCTGCTCGCCGAGGACCGGGCCCGCGGCATGGCCCTGGACCGGCCGCCGCTGCTGCGGCTCACCCTGATCCGGCTCGCCCCGGCCGAGGTACGGGTCGTGTGGACCTTCCACCACGTCCTGCTCGACGGCTGGAGCGTCTTCCAGGTGCTCGCCGACGTCTTCGCCTGCCACGCCGCGCTCGCCGCCGGCACCGAGCCCCGGCTGCCGGACCGCAGACCGTTCGCGGACCACGTCGGCTGGCTCGCCGCCCAGGACCCGGCCCCGGCCGAGGCGCACTGGCGCCGGGCACTGGCCGGACTCACCGCCCCCACCCCGCTGCCCTACGACCGCCGCCCGGCCCCCGGCGCCGCCACCCGCTCCGGCACCTGGCTGACCCTCGACCTCGACGAGGAACGCACCGCCGCGCTCCAGGACTTCGCCCGGCGCCACCACCTCACCCTCAACACCGTCGTCCAGGGCGCCTGGGGCCTGCTGCTGTCCCGCTGGAGCGGGGAGCGGGACGTCTGCTTCGGCTCGACGGTCTCCGGCCGGCCCGCCGACCTGCCCGGTGCCGACGCCATCCCGGGCCTGTTCATCACCACCCTGCCGGTACGCCTCGACGTCACCGGCGACGCACCCCCGGCCGAGTGGCTGCGCGGCGTCCAGACCGCCCAGGCCGACGCCCGCGGCTTCGAACACGTCGCCCTCGCCGACCTGCACGCCTGGAGTGAACTGCCCGCCGGCACCGCGCTGTTCGACAGCCTGGTGGTCTTCGAGAACTACCCGATCACCACCACCGCCGCCACCGCACACGGTCTGCAAGTACGCGAGCTGCACGCACTGGAGGCCACCAACTACCCACTGACCGTGGTGGTGTCGCCCGGCCCCCGGCTGACCGTCGAACTCGGCTACGACCCCCGGTACTTCGAGGAGGGCACCGCCGGGTCCCTGGCCGGCCAACTCGTGCACACCCTCGGCGCGCTCGCGCAGCCCGGCGCGGCGACGTCCCTGAACGGGATCGACGTGCTGCCGCCGGAGGAGCGCGCCCGGCTGACCGGCCGGCCCGACGCTGAGGCGGTCCGGCCGGCCACCCTTGCCGCGCTGGTCGAGGCGGCGGTGGACCGCCGGCCCACCGCGCCCGCGCTGGAGGGCCCCGAACTACGGCTCACCTTCGCCGAGTTGGAGGACCGCGCCAACCGGCTCGCGCACCGGCTGATCGCCCGCGGAACCGGCCCCGGCGACCTCGTCGCCCTGGTACTGCCCAGATCGGCCGACATGGTCGTCGCCCAACTGGCCACCGCCAAGGCGGGCGCCGCCTACCTGCCCGTGGACCCCGGCTACCCGGACGAGCGGATCGCCCTGATGCTGCGCGACGCGGCGCCCGCCGTCACCCTGCGGACCGCGGACGTCCGGGACCTCCTGGCCGCCGGTGCGGACGGCACCCCGTCCCACCGCCCCACCGACCACGACCGGACCCGTCCGCTCGACCTCGACGACCCCGCCTACGTCATCTACACCTCAGGGTCCACCGGAACCCCCAAGGGCGTGATCGTCACCCATCGCGGACTGGCCGCGTTCGCCGCCGCCGAGGCCGACCACTACCAGGTCCGCCCCGGTGACCGCGTACTGGCCTTCGCCACCCCCAGCTTCGACGCGTCCGTACTGGAGCTGTGCATGGCCCTGCCGGCCGGCGCCTGCCTGGTGGTACCGCCGCCCGGCCCGCTGCTCGGTGCGCAACTCGCCGACGTCCTGCGCACCGCCCGCATCACCCACACCCTGCTGCCGCCCGCCGCGCTCGCCACCGTGCCGCCGGACACTCCCGGCACCCTGCCGGACCTGCGCACCCTCATCGTCGGCGCGGACACCTGCGGCGCCGATCTGGCCGCCCGCTGGGCCCCGCACCACCGGATGATCAACTCCTACGGGCCCACCGAGACCACCGTCGTCGCCACCTGGTCCGACCCGCTGCGGGCCGACGGCGGCCCACCCCCCATCGGGCGCCCGCTGCCGGCCACCGGGGTGTACGTCCTCGACGCCCGGCTACGGCCGGTCGCCGACGGAGTCCCCGGGGAACTGTGGATCAGCGGCCCCTCCCTGGCCCGCGGCTACCTGGGCCGCCCCGGCCTGACCGCCGCCCGCTTCCTCGCCGACCCCTACGGCCCGCCGGGCAGCCGTATGTACCGCACCGGAGACCTGGTGCGGCGCGACGCCCACGGCGACCTCCACCACCTCGGCCGCACCGACCACCAGATCAAGCTGCGCGGCCACCGCATCGAGGCGGGCGAGGTCGAGGCCGCGCTCGCCCGTCACCCGGCCGTCCGCGACGCCGTGGTGACCGTACGGGAGGACGAGCCCGGACAGCCGCGGCTGGTGGCCCATCTGCTCGCCGCACCCGGGGCCGACGTCCCGACCGGGCCGGAACTACGGGCGTTCGCCGCCCGCACACTGCCCGCCCCCATGGTCCCCGCGGCCTACGCCGTCCTGGAGCGCTTCCCGCTCACCGAGAACGGCAAGACCGACCGCGCCGCCCTGCCCGCGCCGGAACCCGAACCGGACGGCCCCGCCGCGCACACCGCCCCGCGCACCCCCACCGAGGAAGTCCTCGCGGACATCTGGTCCCAGGTCCTGGAGACGGCCGTGGGCGCCGAGGACGACTTCTTCGCCCTCGGCGGTGACTCGCTGCGCAGCCTGCACATCGCGGCCCGCGCCAACGAGACCTTCGGCGTGGCCCTGACCCCCCGGGACGTCCTGGCCTCCCGCACCGTCGCCGCCCTCGCGGAACTGGTGGAGGAGCACGTCCTGCGCGAACTCGAAGACGCCGCCCGCGGCGACCACGACCCCGACGAACGGTGAGGACCGACGACATGACGTCTTCGAAGGAAGGCCGCGCCGCGGCCCTGCCGGCAGAACTCCAGGAAGCCCTGCGCCGCCGCCTGGCCGGCAAGGCCGGCGGCCCGGCCGCGGGCGCCCGGCCCGCGATCCCGCGCGCGGACCGGTCCGAGCCGCTGCCGCTGTCCTTCGCCCAGCAGCGGCTGTGGTTCCTCGACCAGCTGCGGCCCGGCGACGCCCGCTACAACAGCGCGGTCGCGCTGCGGCTCACCGGCGGCCTCGACCGGGCCGCGCTGTCCCGGGCGCTGGACGCCGTGGTCGAGCGGCACGAAGCACTGCGCACCACGTTCGACGACCACGACGGCCGGCCCGTGCAGACCGTGCGGCCGCCCGCCCCGGTACCGCTGCCGGTACGGGACCTCGCGGACGAGCCGGACCGCACGTCCCAGGGGCGCCCGGAAGCCGCCCTCGACGCCCTCCTCCTCGCCGAGTACTCCCGCCCGTTCGACCTGCGCACCGGGCCGCTGCTGCGCGCCCTGCTGATCCGCACCGCCGCCGACCGGCACGTCCTGCTGCTCACCGCGCACCACATCGTCACCGACGGCTGGTCGATGGGCGTGCTGCTGGAGGAACTCTGCACGCTCTACGACGCCTTCGCCGCGGGGGAGACGCCCGCCCTGGCGCCGGTGGCCACGCAGTACCCGGACTTCGCCGTGTGGCAGCGCGGCAGACTGTCCGGCGCCCTGCTCCAGGAGCAGCTGTCCTACTGGACCAAGCAACTGGACGGAGCGGTACCGCTGGAGCTGCCGCTCGACCGGCCCCGCGACGGGGCGGAGCCGGCCGGCGGCGCGGTGCACACCTTCCGCGTCCCGGCGGGGACCACGGCCCGGCTGCGGCAGGTGGCGGCCGACCAGCACACCACCCTCTTCGCCGCGCTGATCGCCGGCTGCCAGGCGCTGTTCGCCCGCTGGTCCGGTCAGGACGACATCACCCTCGGGTCCCTGACCCCCGGGCGCGGCCGCACCGAACTGGAGCGCGCGGTCGGCCTCTTCGTGAACACGGTCGTGCTGCGCTGCCCCGTCGACACCGCCCGCCCGTACCGCGACCTGCTCGACACCGCCGCCGCCACCGTCCTCGACGCCTTCGCGCACGACGACACCCCCTTCGAACGGCTGGTGGAGGCGGTCGGCACGGCCCGGGAAGCGGGCCGCAACCCGCTCTTCGACGTCATGGTCCTGCTCCACCCCGCCCCACCCGCCGCCCCCGGCCTGCGCGGACTGACCGCCGAGAACGTGACCGTGCCCCGCCGCTCGGCCACCTTCGACCTCAGCGTGGAGTTCGTGCCCGACGGGGACGGTCTGACCGGGCTGCTGGAGTACCGCACCGACCTCTTCGACGCCCCGACCGTGGCGCGGATGGCCGAGCAACTGGTCCTCCTGCTCGACGGCGTGGCCGCCGCACCCGACCGGCCCCTGGGCGAGGTGCCGCTCCTCACCGAGGACGACCGGCGGCGGCTGACCACCGAGTGGAACGACACCGCCCTGGACGTCGCCCCCGCCACCTACCCCGCCGTGTTCGAGGCCCAGGCCGCCCGCACCCCGCACCACACCGCACTGGTCGCCGGCGACACCACCCTGGACTACGCCGACCTCAACGCCCGCGCCAACCGGCTCGCCCACCACCTCATCCGCCAGGGCGCCGGCCCCGAACACCTCGTCGCGCTGCGGCTGCCGCGCACCGCCGGCATGATCGTGGCGCTCCTCGCCGTCCTCAAATCCGGCGCCGGATACCTGCCCCTCGACCCCGAACTCCCCACGGAACGGCTGGAGTTCCTGCTCGCCGACGCCCGTCCGCTGCTGGTGCTCGACGAGGCCGCACTGCGCGCCGTACCCGGCGACACGCCCGCGACGAACCCCACCGACGCCGACCGCCGCGCCCCGCTGCACCCCGGCCACACCGCCTACGTCATCTACACCTCCGGCTCGACCGGCCGGCCCAAGGGCGTCGCCGTCGAGCACCGGTCCCTGATGAACCTGCTGGCCGCCCACCGGCACGGCTTCGTCGCCGAGGCCGGCGGCGGGCCGCTGCGGGTCGCGCTGACCGCGTCGTTCTCCTTCGACACCTCGCTGGAGGGCGTCCTGCTGATGGCCGACGGCCATCAGCTGCACCTCGTCGACGAGACCACCCGGCTCGACCCGGCCGCGCTGGTCGAGTACGTCGTCACCCACCAGGTCGACTTCCTCGACCTCACCCCCTCCTACCTGCGGCAACTGCTGCCCGCCGGACTGCTCACCGACCCCCGGCACCGGCCCCGGGCACTCATGCTCGGCGGCGAGGCCGTCGGCCCCGCGCTGTGGCGGGAGCTGTCCGCGCTGCCCGACACCGCCGCGTACAACTTCTACGGCCCCACCGAGTGCACCGTCGACGCCCTGGCCTGCCGCATCACCGGCACCGGACGGCCCGTGGTGGGCCGGCCGCTGGCCAACATGCGCGCCTACGTCCTCGACGACCGGCTGCAGCCGGTGCCGCCCGGTGTCGGCGGCGAGCTGTACCTGGCGGGCGCCCAGGTCGCCCGCGGCTATCTGCACCGCCCCGGCCTGACCGCCGCCCGCTTCACCGCCGACCCCTACGGGCCGCCCGGCAGCCGGATGTACCGCACCGGCGACCTCGCCCGCTGGACGGCCGACGGCCGGCTCGACTACCTGGGCCGCGCCGACGACCAGATCAAGATCCGCGGCCACCGCATCGAACCCGGCGAGATCGAGGCGGCCCTGCTGGCCCTGCCGGACGTCGCCGAGGCGGCCGTCCTCGCCGTGGAAACCGACCAGGGACACGCCCGGCTGGCCGCCTACGTGGCGCCCTCCGCCACCGGACGGCCCACCGCGGCCGGCCTCCGCGACGCCCTGGCCCGCACCCTGCCCGGCCACATGGTGCCCGCCGCCTTCGTCGTCCTCGACGCCCTGCCGCTCAACAGCAGCGGCAAGCTGGACCGGCGCGCCCTGCCCGCCCCCGACCTCGACGCGGCCCCGCGCGAGCGGGAGTTCGTCGCACCGCGCACCCCGGCCGAGCGCGAGCTGGCCGCGATCTGGTCCGAGGTCCTCGGCCTCGCCCGGGTGGGCGTGACGGACAACTTCTTCGAGCTGGGCGGCGACTCGATCCTCAGCATCCAGGCGGTCTCCCGGGCCCGCGCCGCCGGCTGGCAGCTGACCTCCCGGGACGTCTTCCGGCACCAGACCGTCGCCGACCTCGCCGCCGCGGTCACCCGGCGCACCGCCCCGGCGACCACGCCCCGGCCGCGGCAGGACGCCGGCCCGGCCCCGCTCACCCCCATCCAGGAATGGTTCTTCGCCACCCACGGGCCGCAGCGGCACTTCACCATGTCGATGCTGCTCGACCTGCCGCACGACCTCGACCAGGCCGCCCTGGAACGGGCCCTGCACGCCGTCGCCGCACACCACCCCGCGCTGCGCACCCGCTTCCTGCGCACCGGCGACACCTGGCGCCAGCACCCCGGAGCCCCCGTGGCCCCCGGCCTCCTGGCCCGCCACGACCTGTCCGGGACCGGCGGAGCCGCCCAGGACGCCGCCCGCACCGAGGCGGCCGACGCCGCCCGCGCCGCCCTGGACCTCACCACCGGCACCCTGCTGCGTGCCGCCCTGTTCCTGCCCGGCCCGGACGAGCGCCCGCAGCTCTTCCTGACGGCCCACCACCTGGCCGTCGACAGCGTCTCCTGGCGCATCCTCCTCGCCGACCTGGAGACCGCCTACCGCCAGGCCGCCGCCGGCCGGCCGGTCCAACTGGAGCCCACCGGGACGCCGTTCACCACCTGGGCGACCACCCTGGTCCGCCATGTGCAGAACGGCGGCCTCGACGACGACCTCGCCTACTGGACCGCGCAGACCGCCGTACCGCGCACCCCGCTGCCGGCCGACCGCACCGGCACCCCGGTCGCCGGATCGGTCCGCACCGTACGCGCCTGCCTCGACCGCGACACCACCGAGGACCTGCTCCGCCGGGTCCCCGGCGTGTACCGCACCCAGGTCAACGACGTGCTGCTGAGCGCGCTGGGCCGGGTCCTCGCCGACTGGGCGGGCACCGACCGGGTGACGGTGGCGCTGGAGGGCCACGGCCGCGAGGACCTCGGCGGCACCGAGGCCGACGCGGGTGCCGGTGACGCGGCCGCCGCCGACGCCCCCGACCTGTCCCGGACCGTCGGCTGGTTCACCACCCAGTACCCGGTCACCCTCACCCCGGCCGGCCCGGCGGACGACCCGGACTGGGGCGGTACGCTCAAGGCGGTCAAGGAACAGCTGCGGGCCGTCCCGCGCCGCGGCCTCGGCTACGAGGCGCTGGCCCGCCTCGGCTCCCCCGACCCGGCCGCCCGCGCCCTGCACGACCGGCCGCTGCCCGAGGTCTGCTTCACCTACCACGGCCAGTGGGAGACCCCGCAGGACGCCGACTTCGCGCCCGCCGGCCCGGCCCCCGGCCGCGATCTGGCCGCCGACGCGCGGCTCGACCACCTGCTGGACGTCTCCGCCGTAGTGGCCGACGGCGTACTGGAACTGACCTGGCACTACAGCGACCAGGTGCACGATGAACGCACGGTCCGCGACCTGGCCGACGGCGCGGTCCGCGCACTGGCCGGGATCGTCGCCCACTGCGCCCGGCCCGGGTCCGGCGGCCGCACCCCCTCCGACTTCCCGCTCGCCGGACTGGACCAGGCCGGCCTCGACCGGCTCATCGGCGACGGACGCGGCATCGAAGACCTCTACCCCCTGACGCCCCTTCAGGAGGGCATGCTCTTCCACCGCCTCGTCGGCGGGGAGGGCGGGGACGGCGACGTCTACCTCGACCAGGCCGCCCTGCTCCTCGACGGGGTGAGCGAACCGGAGACCTTCGCCCGCGCCTGGCAGCGGGTGGTCGACCGGACCCCGGTACTGCGCACCTCCGTGGTCTGGGACGGCGTACCGGCCCCGCTGCAGCTCGTGCACCGCCGGGCCGCCGTGCCGGTCGTCCACCTGGACTGGCGCGACCTCGACGACGCCACCCGCGCCGACCGGCTGGCCCGCCTCCGCGCCGACGACCTGGCGCAGGGCCTCGACCTCGGCACCGCACCGCTGATGCGGCTCACCCTCGTCCGGCTGCCCGGCGGGCGGTTGCGGCTGCTGTGGACCTCGCACCACCTGATCCTGGACGGCTGGAGCCTGGCACAGGTGCTGACCGAGGTGTGCGAGGAGTACGCCGCCCTCACCGCCGGCCGGGACGCGACGCCGCCCGTCCGCCGCCCCTTCGCCGACTACGTCCGCTGGCTCACCACCCGCGACGGCCGCGCCGCCGAGGAGCACTGGCGCACCGTCCTGGCCGGCTTCGCCACCCCGACCCCGCTGCCCTGCGACCGTCCGCCGCGCGAGGCCCACCGCACCCGCTCCGCCGACGTCCTGGCCGCCGGCCTGACCTCCGAGCGGTCCCGCGCACTGGAGGACACCGCCCGGCGCTGCGGACTGACCCTCAACACCGTGGTGCAGGGCGTCTGGGCGCTGCTGCTGGCGCGCTACAGCGGGGAGCCGGACGTGGTGTTCGGCACCACCGTCTCCGGCCGCCCCGACGAACTGCCCGGCGTCGACGCCATGGTGGGCATGTTCATCAACACCCTCCCCACCCGGGTACGCGTCGAAGGACACCGCACGGCCGCCGACTGGCTGCGGGACCTCCAGGACGCCCAGTCCGAGTCCCGCCGCTTCGAGACCGTCTCGCTCGCGCAGCTGACCTCGCTCAGCGACGTACCGGCGGGCACCGCGCTCTTCGACAGCATGGTCGCCTTCGAGAACTACCCCTTCGACGAGGCCCGGACCTCCGGCGCGGGTGTGCGCATACTGGACGTCGCCTCCCTGGACGCCACCAACTTCCCCCTGGTGCTCCGCGCCCACCACGGCGACCGCCTGGGCTTCGACCTCGCCTACGACCCGGCTCTCTTCGACGAGGCCACCGTCCGCTCCCTCGGCGACCGGTTGTGCCTGCTGCTCGACGAGATCGCCACCGGCCCCGACCGGCCGCTGCGCGACCTGGCCTGGACGACCGCCGAGGAACGCCGACGGATGCTGGTGGACTGGAACGGCTCCGCGCACGGCCGGCCCGACCGGACGCTGGTCGACCTGTTCGAGGCCCAGGCCGCACGCACCCCCGGCGCCACCGCCGTGACCTGCTCCGGCGCCACCCTGACCTATGCCGAACTCGACGCACGGGCGGGGCGGTTGGCGCACCGGCTGGCCGCTTCCGGAGCCGGCCCCGAGCGGTTCGTGGCGCTCGCCCTGCCCCGCTCGACGGACCTGCTCGTGGCGATCGTGGCGGTGCTCAAGACCGGCGCCGCCTACGTACCCGTCGACCCGGAACTCCCCGGCGACCGCATCACCCACCTGCTGACCGACGCCGCCCCCGCCCTGCTCGTCACCACCACAGCGGTCGCCGGACGCCTGGGCGACACCGCCGTGCCCCGCCTCCTCCTCGACGACCCCGCGACCCGCGCCGACCTGGCCCGGCGTCCCGCCACCGCCCTCGCGCCGGAGCACCGCCCGCTGCCGGAGAGCCCCGCCTACGTCATCTACACCTCGGGCTCCACCGGCCGGCCCAAGGGCGTGGTCGTCCCGCACGCCAACGTGGTGCGGCTGTTCTCCGGTACCCGCGACCGGTTCGGCTTCGACGCGCACGACGTGTGGACCCTGTTCCACTCCTACGCCTTCGACTTCTCCGTGTGGGAGATCTGGGGCGCCCTGCTGCACGGCGGCCGCCTGGTCGTCGTCCCGCACGACATCGCCCGTTCGCCGGCGGACTTCCTCCGCCTGCTGGCGGACGAGCGGGTCACCGTGCTCAACCAGACGCCGTCCGCCTTCTACCCGCTGATGCGCGCCGACAGCGAACAGCCGCAGCCGGCCGCCGAATTGGCGCTGCGCCACGTCATCTTCGGCGGCGAGGCCCTCGACCTCGGCCGGCTCACCGACTGGTACGAGCGGCACCCGGACACCGCCCCGGCCCTGGTCAACATGTACGGCATCACCGAGACCACCGTGCACGTCACCCACGCACCGCTCGACCGCGCCACGGTGGCCGGCGCCACCGGCAGCGCCATCGGCTCCGGCCTGCCCGACCTCCGGCTCCATGTGCTGGACGCCGCTCTCGCCCCGGTGCCGCCCGGCGCGATCGGCGAACTGTACGTGGCCGGTGAGGGTCTGGCCCGCGGCTATCTGAACCGCCCCGGCCTGACCGCCGCACGGTTCGTCGCCCACCCCTTCGGGCCGCCCGGTGCCCGCATGTACCGCACCGGCGACCGCGTCCGGTGGCGGCGCGACGGGACACTGGAGTACCTGGGCCGGGCCGACCAGCAGGTCAAGATCCGTGGTTTCCGCATCGAACCCGGGGAGATCGAGGCCGCGCTGAACACCCACCCCGCGATCAGCGCCTGTGTGGTCTCCGTGCGCGAGGACACCCCCGGCGTGCGGCGACTGGTCGCCCACGTCGTCGGCACCGGCCCGGACGCGCCGCCGTCCGCCGCCGCACTCCGCGCCCACCTGGAGCGGACCCTGCCCGCCCATATGGTCCCCGCCGCCTACGTGCCCCTGGACGCGCTGCCGCTGACCGTCAACGGCAAACTCGACCACCGGGCGCTGCCCGCCCCGGGGCCGGACGGATTCGCCGCCGGTGAGCAGCGCACCGCCCCGCGCACCGCCGCGGAACGGCTGGTCGCCGGCGTCTGGGCCGAGGTCCTGGACGCCGCCGAGATCGGCGTCGAGGACAGCTTCTTCGCGCTGGGCGGCGACTCGATCCTCGCCATCCGCGTCACCTCCCGGCTGCGCGCCGCCTTCGGCGTGGACGTCTCGCCGCGGCTGCTGTTCACCCGGCCGACGGTGGCCGCCCTGGCCGCCGCCCTGCCCGACCCGGCCGCGGACCACCGGCCACCGGCCGACCCGATCCCGCCGGCCGACCGCGACAGCGCACTCCCGCTGTCGTTCGCCCAGCAACGCCTGTGGTTCCTCGACCACTTCGAGCCCGGCAGCACCGAGTACCTGACCTTCTTCGTGCTGCGCCTGCGCGGCCGGCTCGACGAGGCCGCGCTGCACACCGCCCTGGACGGCCTGGTGGCCCGGCACGAACCGCTGCGCACCACCTTCGCCGAGCAGGACGGGCACGCCCACCAGCACATCCACCCGCCCCGCCCGGTGGACCTGCCGGTGCACGACCTGTCCGCCGTCCCGGCCGACGCGCGCCCCGGCGCCCTCGACGAACTGCTCACCGCCGAGGCCGCCACCCCCTTCGACCTGGGCCACGGGCCGCTGCTGCGCACCCGGCTGATCCGCCTCACCCCGGACGAGCACGTCCTGACCCTGGCCCTGCACCACATCGTCACCGACGGCTGGTCCACCGCCGTCCTCGGCCGGGACCTGGGCGAGCTGTACACCGCGGCCCTGCACGACCGCCGGCCCGACCTGCCCCCGCTGCCCGTCCAGTACGCCGACTACGCCGCCTGGCAACGCGCCCGCGCCACCAAGGCCGAGCAGCAACTCGACTACTGGCGTGAGCAGTTGGCGGACACCGCCCCGCTGGAGCTGCCCACCGACCGGCCCCGGCCCGCGGTGCGCACCAAGAACGGCGCACTGCTGGAGTTCTCGCTGCCCGCCGCGCTGATCGAACGGCTGCGGGAGACCGGCCGGCGCACCGACGCCACCCTCTACATGACCCTGCTCGCCGCCTGCAAGGTCCTCCTCGCCCGCTGGGCCGGCCAGGAGGACATCGCGGTCGGCACCGTGACCGCCGGCCGCGAACGCCCCGAACTGGAGCACCTGGTCGGCATGTTCGTGAACACCCTCGTCCTGCGCACCCGGGTGCGCGCCGAGGAGCCGTTCGACGCCCTGCTGTCACAGGTCCGCGGCACCGTGCAGGACGCCTTCGCCCACCAGGACGTGCCCTTCGAACGGGTCGTCGACGCCCTGCAGCCGGAACGCGACACCAGCCGCACCCCGCTCTTCCAGGTCATGGTCGCCCTGCACAACCTGGGCGGCCGGGCCCCGCAGCTGCCCGGGCTGGACGTCGAGACGGTCCAGCCGCCCGGCCGGAGCGCCGCCTTCGACCTGGGCCTCGACTTCGTCGAGCAGGACGGCGGCGGCCTCACCGGCTTCGCCGAGTACCACACCGACCTGTTCGACCGGGACACCGTCGAGCGGCTGACCGGCCGGCTCCGCCTGCTGCTGGAAGCGGTCGCCGACGACCCCGGACGCCCGGTGGGCGAGCTGCCGCTGCTGTCCGACGCGCAGCGCCACCAGGTGCTGGAGGAGTGGCAGGGCGCCGCACTGCCCGTCCCGGACGCCACGTTCCCCGAGCTGTTCGAGGCCCAGGCGGCCCGCACCCCGCACGCCACCGCGCTGGTGGCGCGGGACGCCACCCTCGACTTCGCGGCGCTCAACACCCGCGCCAACCGGCTGGCCCACCACCTCATCTCGCTCGGGGTCGGCCCCGAGCGGGTGGTCGCCGTCCAACTGCCGCGCACCACCGACATGTTCGTGGCGCTGCTGGCCGTCCTCAAGGCCGGCGGCACCCAGCTGTCCGTCGACCCGGAGCTGCCCGCCGACCGGGTGGCCCACCTGCTCGCGGACGCCGCACCGCAGACCGTCCTCACCCCCGACGCGCTGCGCGACGCCCCGCTGGACCGGCAGCCCACCCACAACCCCACCGACGCCGACCGCATCGCCCCGCTGCACCCCGCCCACACCGCCTACGTCACCTACACCTCCGGCTCCACCGGCCGCCCCAAGGGCGTCGCCGTCGAACACCGCCAGCTGGTCAACCTCTGCCACGACCACCGGGAGGGGCTCCTCGCCCCGCACACCACCGACGGCACCCCGCTGCGCGCCGCGCTGAGCGCCGCCTTCTCCTTCGACACCTCCTGGGAGGGCCCGCTGCTGCTGGCCCTCGGGCACCAAGTGCACCTGATCGACGAGGACGTACGGCTCGACCCCGCCGCGTTCGTCGCACAAATCGCCGGCCACCGCCTGGACTGCCTCAACGTGACACCGTCCTTCCTGCACGAGCTGCTGGCCGCCGGGCTGTTCACCGCCGGCGGCCACCGCCCCCGGCTCGTCCTGGTGGGCGGCGAGGCCGTCGGCACCGCCGCCTGGCAGCAGCTCCGCGCGCTGCCCGACGTCACCGCGTACAACATCTACGGCCCCACCGAATGCACCGTCGACGCGGTCTACGGCCGCTTCACCGACCACGCGGAGCACCCGGTCATCGGACGGCCGGGGCGCAACCTGCGCGCCTACGTGCTGGACGGCTCGCTGCGGCCCGTACCGGTCGGCGTGCCCGGTGAGCTGTACCTGGCCGGCGCGCAGGTCGCCCGCGGCTACCGGGGCCGGCCGGGCCTGACCGCCGGGCGCTTCGTCGCCGACCCGTTCGGCCCGCCCGGCAGCCGGATGTACCGCACCGGCGACCGCGCACGCCGGCACCCCGACGGACTCCTGGAGTTCCTCGGACGCACCGACGACCAGGTCAAGATCCGCGGCTTCCGCATCGAACCCGGCGAGGTCGAGGCGGCCCTCCTCGACCACCCGGAGGTGGGCGACGCCGTCGTCGCGGCCCGCACCCAGGCCGGTCGCACGATGCTGGTGGCCTACGTCGTACCCCGCGGCACCCGGCAGCCCGCCGCCGACGCACTCCGCGTCCACCTGCGCCGGACGCTGCCCGACTACATGGTCCCCGCGGCCTTCGTCCCGCTCGCGCGGGTGCCCCGGACCAGCAGCGGCAAGACCGACCGGCGCGCCCTGCCCGCACCCCCGCTCCAGCCGGACACCGACACCCCGTACGTGGCCCCGCGCACCGACACCGAGACCCTGCTCGCCGGCATCTGGGCCGAGGTGCTCGGCGCCCCCCGCATCGGCGTCGAGGACAACTTCTTCGCCCTCGGCGGCGACTCGATCCTCAGCATCCAGATCGTCTCCCGGGCCCGCCAGGCCGGGCTCGCCCTCACCTCCAAGGACGTCTTCCGCCACCAGACCGTGGCCGAACTCGCCCTGCGCACCGGCGCATTGGCGACCCCTGCGGTCTCCGACGCCGCCGCCGAGGCCGGACCGGCGCCGCTCACGCCCATCCAGCGCTGGTACCTGGACGGCCGCCGGCCCGGCGACCGGCTGCACTTCACCATGACCCAGCGGCTGGAACTCGCCCCCGACACCGACCCGGAGGCGCTGCGCCACGCCGTCGACGCCCTGATCGCGCACCACCCGGCGCTGCGCACCCGGTTCCGCCACACGGACGGCACCTGGCACCAGGAGATACTGCCCACCGCACCCGGGGGCACCTTCACCCACCACGACCTGAGCGGCCTCGACGACCGTGCGCAGGAGGACGCCGTCCAGCGCACGGCCGCCGACGCCCAGACCTCCCTGGACCCCACCGAGGGCCACGTCCTGCGCGCCCTCCTCTTCGACCGCGGCCCCGGCCGGCCGCCCCAACTCGTGCTCACCGCCCACCACTTGGTCATCGACGGAGTGTCCTGGCGCATCCTGCTGGCCGACCTGGAGGCCGCCCACCGCGACACCGCCGCCGGCCGCCCGGCCACCCTGCCCCCGGCGAGCACCCCCTACCCGCAGTGGGCCCGCCACCTGGAACGGCACACCCGCTCCGGCGCCTTCGACGGCGACCTGCCCTACTGGCGCCGGGTCTGCGACGCCCCTGCCGACCTGCCCGTCGACCGTCCCGGCGGCAACCCGCACGGCGCCGCCGCCACCGTCACCGTCCGCCTCGGCCGGGACGCGACCGACGCCCTGCTGCGCCAGGTGCCGGACGTCTACCGCACCCAGGTCAACGACGTCCTGCTCAGCGCCCTGGGCCGCACCCTCAGCCGCTGGAGCGGCCGGGACACCGTCCTCCTCGGCGTCGAGGGACACGGCCGCGAGGACCTCTTCGACGACCTGGACCTGTCCCGCACCGTCGGCTGGTTCACCGCGGAATTCCCGCTCGCCCTGACCGTCGACCCGGACGCCGACTGGCGCGACACCGTCCGGTCCGTCAAGGAGCAGCTACGCGCCGTCCCGCTGCGCGGACTGAGCCACGGCGCGCTGCGCCACCTCGCCCCCCACACCCGGCTGCCCGACGCGCCCAGGCCGCGGATCGGCTTCAACTACCACGGCCAGTGGGACCTCACCGCCACGGACCGCCCGGCGGACGACGCGCTCTACCGCGCCGCCCTGCCGCCCGCCGGACAGGACACCGATCCCGACGAGGAACGCAGCTACCTGCTCGACGTGACCGGCGTGGTCCAGGACGGCCGGCTCGAACTCGGCTGGACCTACCCGCCCGCCGTCTACGACGAGTCCACCGTGCGCCGCCTCGCCGAGGACACCCTCGCGGCGCTCGACGAGATCGTCGCGCACTGCGCCCGCCCGGACGCCGGCGGCCGCACCCCCTCCGACTTCCCGCTCGCCGGACTCGACCAGCACCAGGTGGACCTGCTCGCGGGCGACGGCCGCGACGTGGCGGACATCCATCCGCTGACCCCGCTGCAGGCCGGCATGCTCTTCCACGGGCTGGTCGACGACGCCGACGCCTACTTCGACCAGATGGCGGTCCGGATCGCCGGCATCGCCGACCCGCACGCCTTCGCCGCGGCCTGGCAGCGGGTCGCCGACCACACCCCGGCACTGCGCAGCAGCGTCCACTGGCACGGCCTGCCGCACCCCGTCCAGGTCGTCCACCGGCACGCCGTCCTGCCCGTCACCCACCACGACTGGCGGACCCTGACGCCCGGCGAACGCGACCGGGCCCTGGACAAGCTGCTCGCCGAGGAACGCGCCACCGGCGTGGACCTCACCCGTGCCCCGCTCAGCCGGATCGCGGTGGCCGCACTCCCCGGCGACGAGGTCCTCCTGGTGTGGTCCTCGCACCACCTGATGCTCGACGGCTGGAGCACCGGCCAGATCTTCACCGACGTGTGCGCGCAGTACGCCGCCGCGGCCCGCGGCGCCACCATCCGCCCGCCGGCCCGCCGCCCGTTCCGGGACTTCCTCCAGTGGCTGGCCGACCAGGACGAGGAGCGGGCCGAACGGCACTGGGCCGATGCGCTGACCGGATTCACCGCCCGCACCCCGCTCCCGTGCGACCGGCGGCCCGCAGAGGCGCACCGGGCCCGGGCCACCGACAGCGTCGCCGTCGAACTGAACCCCGAGGTCTCCGACCGGCTGCGCACCCTGGCCGGACGCCACGGGCTCACCGTCAACACCGTCGTCCAGGGTGCCTGGGCACTGCTGCTGGCCCGCGCCGCCGGCCGCCGGGACGTCGTGTTCGGCACCACCGTCTCCGGCCGCCCGGCCGAACTGGCGGGTGTGGCGTCGATGGTCGGCATGTTCATCAACACCGTCCCGACCCGGGCCCGGATCGACGGCGCCCGCACCGTACCGGACTGGCTGCGCGACCTCCAGGAGCAGCAGAGCGACTCCCGCCGCTACGACTTCGTCTCGCTCGCCCGCATCCAGGCCCTCAGCGAACTCCCCGCCGGTGAGCCGCTGTTCGACAGCATGGTGGTCTTCGAGAACTACCCCTTCGACGAGTCGGCCGCGGCCGGCGCCGGCATCCGCATCACCGACGTGCGCGCCGACGACGCCCCCACCTTCCCGCTGTGCCTGCGCGCCTACCTCGCCGACCGCCTCGGCTTCGGCCTCGCCTACGACCCGGCGCTGTTCGACCGCGGCACGGTGGAGCGCACCGCGGACCGGCTGCTGGCCCTGCTCACCGCCGTCGCCGACGGCGCCGCCCGCACCGTGGACGACCTCGACCCGCTCACCGACGCCGACCGCGCAACGCTGCACCGGTGGAACACCCCGGCGCGCCAGGCGCCGCCCGGTTCCCCGGTGGCCCTCTTCGCCGAGCAGGCCCGCCGCACCCCGGACGCGCCCGCCCTCGGCGACGGCGTACAGGAGGTGACGTACCGTCAACTCGACGGCTGGTCCGACAGGTTGGCCCATCGTCTGCACGCTGACGGGCTGCCCGCCGAGGGCCGGGTGGCGCTGCTCATGGACCGTTCGGTGGCGCTCGTCGTCGCCCAGCTCGCGGTGCTCAAGGCCGGCGGCGCCTACGTCCCGGTGGACCTCCGCGCCCCCGAGGAGCGCCGCCGCACCCTGCTCCGCCAGGCGGGGGTCACGGCGCAGCTGACCGACCGGGACGTGACCGACGCCCGCAGCGACGGCCCGGCCGACCCCCTGCCGGCACCGGCCACCGACCCCGACCGCCTCGCGTACGTGATGTTCACCTCCGGCTCGACCGGTGAGCCCAAGGCCGTCGGCGTGCGCCACCGCGACGTGGCCGCGCTCGCCACCGACCCCCGCTTCCAGGGCCCCGACTGCGCACGGGTGCTGCTGCACTCCCCGGTGGCGTTCGACGCCGCCACCTTCGAGGTCTGGGCGCCGCTGCTGAACGGCGGCCGCATCGTGGTCGCCCCGCCGGGCGCCGTCGACGCGGGCCTGCTGCGGCGGCTGGCCGGCGGGGGAGAGGTGACCGCGCTGTGGCTGACGGCCGGGCTGTTCCGGCTGCTGGCGCAGGACGCGCCGGACTGCTTCGCGGGGCTGCGCCAGGTGTGGACCGGCGGCGACGTGGTCCCGGCCGCGGCCGTGCGCCGGGTCCTCGACGCCTGCCCCGGCCTGACCGTCGTCGACGGCTACGGCCCGACCGAGACCACCACCTTCGCCACCACCCACGCCATGACCGACGCGGCCGCGGTGCCCGACCCG
Organism: Streptomyces sp. NPDC021749; assembly: GCF_040640655.1. Classification (NCBI taxonomy): domain Bacteria; kingdom Bacillati; phylum Actinomycetota; class Actinomycetes; order Kitasatosporales; family Streptomycetaceae; genus Streptomyces; species Streptomyces sp. NPDC021749. The sequence goes on from NZ_JBFACE010000010.1 coordinate 161,482, forward strand.
GTGCCCATCGGCACCCCGCTCGACGACATGCGGGTGCACGTCCTCGACGCCCGGCTGCGGCCCGTACCGCCCGGCACCGCGGGCGAGCTCTACCTGGCCGGCGAGGGCGTCGCCCGGGGCTACCTCGGCCGGCCCGGAGCGACCGCCGAACGCTTCGTCGCCGACCCCGCCGGCCCGCCCGGCAGCCGGATGTACCGCACCGGCGACCTCGCCCGACGGCACCCCGACGGCACCGTCGAGTTCCTCGGCCGCGCCGACGACCAGGTCAAGATCCGCGGCTTCCGCGTCGAACCCGGCGAGGTCGAGGGCGTCCTGGCGACCCACCCGGCCGTCGCGGACGTGGCGGTGGTGGCCCGCGAAGGACGGTCCGGCGCACAACGGCTCGTCGCCTACGTCGTCGGGCACGACGGACTCGACCCCGACGCACTGCGCGCCCACGCCCGCCGCACCCTGCCCGACTACCTCGTGCCCAGCGCCGTCGTCGTGCTGGACGCACTGCCGCTGAGCAGCAACGGCAAGGTCGACCGGGCGGCCCTGCCGGCACCCGACGCCGCCACCGGCAAGGCGGAGGCCGTCGCACCGCGCACCGACGCCGAACGCCGCACCGCCGCCGTCTGGGCCGACGTCCTCGGCGTACCCGAGGTCGGCGTGACGGACGACTTCTTCGCCCTCGGCGGCGACTCCATCCTCAGCATCCGGCTCACCTCACGGCTGATGGAGGAGTTCGGCACCGAGCTGACCCCGCGGGCCGTGTTCAGCCACCCGACCCCGGCCGCCCTCGCCGCCCTGCTCACCGCACCCGAACAGCCCGCGGTCCGGCCGGGCGGCGCCCTGGTCCCGGTCGGCCGGGACATCCCGCTGCCGCAGTCCTTCGCCCAGCAACGCCTGTGGTTCCTGGACTCGTTCGCCCCGGAGAGCACCGAGTACCTCACCCCGCTCGCGCTGCGGCTGCGCGGCCGGCTCGACACCACCGCGCTCGCCGCCGCCCTGACCGCACTGGCGGCCCGGCACGAATCGCTGCGCACCACCTTCGACTCCGTCGACGGCCAGGGCGTCCAGATCGTGCACCCGCCGCAGGACGTCCCGCTGCCGCTGCACGACCTGACACAGCTGCCGCCCGCAGCCCGCCCGCAGCGGCTGGCGCAACTGCTCGCCGACGAGCGGACCCGCCCCTTCGACCTGCGCCGCGGCCCCCTGCTGCGGGCCGGACTGATCCGGCTCGCGGACGACCACCACGTCCTGACCCTGACCCTGCACCACATCATCACCGACGGCTGGTCCACCGGCATCCTCACCGGCGACCTGGCCCACCTCTACCGCTCCGCGCTGACCGGCACCCCGGCCGCGCTGCCGCCGCTGCCCGTCCAGTACGCCGACGTGGCCCAGTGGCAGCGGACCGCCCTCACCGGCCCGGCCGCCGAGGACCGACTGCGCTGGTGGAAGGACCGGCTGACCGGCATCGAACCGCTCCAGCTGCCCACCGACCGGCCCCGGCCGCCGGTCCGCACCCGGCACGGCGCCACGACCGGATTCGTCCTGCCGCCGGAAACCGCCCGCCGGCTCGCCGAGTTCGGCCGGACCCGGCAGACCACCCTGTTCATGACCCTCGTCGCCGCGGTCCAGACGCTCCTCGCCCGGCTCTCCGGACAGCGGGACATCGCCGTCGGCACCGTCACCTCGGGCCGCGAACGCCCGGAAACCCAGCGGCTGATCGGCTTCTTCGTCAACACCCTGGTACTGCGCTCCACCGTCGAGCCGGAGCGGTCCTTCCCGGACTTCCTCGCCGACGTCCGCGACACCGTGCTGGACGCCTTCGCGCACCAGGACGTGCCGTTCGAGCGGGTCGTGGACGAGGTCCAGCCGGACCGCGACACCAGCCGCACCCCGCTCTTCCAGGCCATGGTGGTGCTGCAGAACGCCCCCGGCGCGCCGATGGACCTGCCCGGCCTCCAGGTCAGCGACATCGAACCCGAGCGTGACGAGGCCGCCTTCGACGTCACCCTGGAGTTCGCCGAGGCGGACTCCGGCGCCCTGCACGGGCTGCTCACGTACCACACCGACCTGTTCGACGCGGACACCGCACGCCGGATGGCCGACCAGCTCACCACCCTGCTCACCGCCCTCGCCGACGACCCCGACCGACCGCTCGGCGCCCTCCCGCTGGCGCCCCCCGAGGAACTGCGGCGCCTGCTCACCGACCGGCACGGCGACGAACACCAGGCCCCACCGGCCACCCTGCCCGAACTGTTCGCACGGCAGGTGACCCGGCGGCCCGACGCGCCCGCCCTCGCCGACGGCGACCGGGTACTCACCTACGCCGAGCTGGACACCGCGGCCAACCGCCTGGCCCACCGGCTGATCTCCCGCGGCGTCGGCCCGGAACGGCTGGTCGCCCTGGCGCTGCCGCGCGGCACGGACACGGTCGTGGCGCAACTGGCGGTGGCGAAGGCCGGTGGCGCGTTCCTGCCCGTCGACCCCGCCTACCCCGCCGAGCGAAGGGAGTTCATGGTCCGCGACTCCGCGGCGGCCCTGGTCCTCGACGACCCGGCGGACGTGTGGTGCCCCGACGGCCCCGCCACCGCCCCCACCGACGCCGACCGCCTCGCCCCCCTCACCACCGACCACCCCGCCTACGTCATCTACACCTCCGGCTCCACCGGCACCCCCAAGGCCGTCCTGGTGACGCACGCCGGACTCGCCGGCTTCGCCGCGGCCGCCGCCGACCGCTACGACGTACACCCCGGCGACCGGGTCCTCCAGTTCGCCTCGCCCAGCTTCGACGCCTCCGTCCTGGAGCTGTGCATCTCCCTGCTCGCCGGGGCGACCCTGATCGCGGGGGAGGAGGGGCCGCTGCTCGGCGACCGGCTCGCCCAGGTACTCGCCGACCGGCGGATCACCCACACCCTGATTCCGCCCGCCGCACTCGCCACCGTCCCGCCCGCGACGGCCGGCACCCTGCCGGACCTGCGCACCCTCATCGTCGGCGCCGAGGCCTGCCCGGCCGACCTCGTCGACCACTGGGCCCCGGGCCGCCGCATGATCAACTCGTACGGCCCCACCGAAGCCACCGTGGTGGCCACCTGGACCGGACCGCTCACCCCGGGCGCGGGCGCCCCGCCCATCGGCCACCCCCTCGACGGCACCCGTGCCTACGTCCTGGACGGCGCCCTGCGTCCCGTGCCCGTCGGTGTCACCGGCGAGCTGTACGTGGCCGGCGCCGGACTCGCCCGCGGCTATCTGGGCCGCCCCGGCCTGACCGCCACCCGCTTCCCGGCCGACCCCTACGGTCCGCCCGGCAGCCGGATGTACCGCACCGGCGACCTGGTGCGGTGGGGCGCCGACGGCCAACTGCGCTACGCCGGGCGCACCGACGACCAGGTCAAGGTCCGCGGCTTCCGCATCGAGCCCGGCGAGATCGAGAGCGCATTGCGCCGCACCCCGCAGGTCCGGGACGCCGCGGTCGTGGTCCGCACCACCGGCCCGTCCGGCACCCAGCCCCCCGCCCCCGGCCGGCTGGTCGCCTACGTCGTCCCCGCCGACGGACCACCGGAGGCCCTGGACGTCCAGGAACTGCGCGCGGACCTCGCCCGCACCCTCCCGCCCCACATGGTGCCGTCGGTGTTCGTCCCGCTCGCGGAGCTGCCCCTCACCCCCAACGGCAAGACCGACCGCCGGGCCCTGCCCGCACCCGTCCCGTCCACCACCCCCTCCGCCCACCACGTCGCCCCGCGCACGGACACCGAACGCCGGATCGCCCGGATCTGGGCCGAAGTCCTCGGCCTCGACACCGTGGGCGCGGACGACAACTTCTTCGCGCTGGGCGGCGATTCGATCCTCAGCATGCAGGTCGTCTCACGACTGCGCCGCACCGGACTGCACCTCGCCACCAAGGACCTCTTCACCCATCAGACCGTCGCCGAGCTGGCCACCGTGGTGACCACCGGACCCGACCGGGCCGACGACGGCCCGGTCACCGGCGACCTGCCGCTCACCCCCATCCAGCACTGGTTCCTGACCACCCCCCGCGCCAACCACCACCACTTCAACCAGTCCGCACTGCTCGAACTCGACGGCCCACCCGACCCCACCGCACTGGAGGCGGCACTCACCGCGCTCCTCACCCACCACGACGCACTCCGCCTGCGCTTCACCGAACAGGACGGCCGCTGGCACCAGCACAACCCGCCCCCGCCCACCACCCCGGACCGCCTCCTCACCCACCACGACCTGACCGGCCTCACCCCCGACCAGACCGACACCGCCCTCCGCACCACCGCCGACACCCTGCACACCGGCTTCGACATCGGCCGGGGCCCACTGCTGCGCGCCGCACTCTTCACCGGCGGCCAGGACCACCCCGCCTACCTGCTCCTGGTGGCCCACCACCTCGTCGTCGACGCGGTGTCCTGGCGGATCCTCCTCGACGACCTGGACACCGCCTACCACCAGGCCGCCCAGGGCCACGAGGTCACGCTCGGCGCCCGCACCACCTCCTTCCGCGACTGGGCCCGCGGCCTCGCCGCACACGTTTCCGCGGGCGCCCTCGATCACGAACTCCCTTACTGGGAAGAGGCGTTGACCTCGGCGCCGCTCCCCGTCGACCACACCCCGGAGCCCGCCACCGCCGCCGAAACCAGGACCCTGACCCGCACCCTGGACGAGCCCGACACCACGGCACTCCTCCGGGCCGCCCCCACCGCCTACCGCACCCGCATCAACGACGTCCTGCTCGCCGCCCTGGCCCTCGCGCTGGCCCGCTGGACCGACCAGGACCGGGTCTCGGTGGACCTCGAAGGACACGGCCGCGAGGACCTCCTGGACGGCGTCGACCTCTCCCGCACCGTCGGCTGGTTCACCACCGTCCACCCGGTCGGCCTGCACATCCCCGACCGCACCGACCTCGGCCCCGCCCGGGACTGGCGCGCCCTGGTCAAGTCCGTACGACGGCAGCTCCGTACGGTCCCCGGCAACGGCCTCGGCTTCGGCGCCCTGCGCACCTACGGCAGCCCGGAGATCCGCCGACGCCTGGAGCGCACCGGACAGGGCCGGCTGGTCTTCAACTACCTCGGCCAATGGGACGCCCGCCGCACGGGCTCCGGCACCGACGGCGGCCTGATCCGCGCCGAACACGGCAGCTTCGGCCAGGACCACGACCCCCGCGACCCCGGCTCCCACCTCCTGGAGGCGGTCGGCGCCGTCCAGAACGGCCGGCTCACCTTCACCTGGCACTACCGCCCCGACACCCACGAGGAGACCACCGTGCGCGCCGTCGCCGAGGACTTCACCGAGGCCCTCCACCAGATAGCCCGGCACGCGCAGAACAGCCTCTGAACACGCCCCCGGCCCCACAGAATCAGTCAAGACGACTCGACCCGACCACCATCGGGCTCAACCCAAGGAGAAGTGACATGGACGAGAACGCCCGCTACCAGGTCCTGCGCAACGACGAGGACCAGTACTCGCTCTGGCTCGCCGACCTGGAGATCCCGGCCGGCTGGCACGCCGTCGGCAAGGAGGGCACCCAGGACGAGTGCTCCGCCTACGTCGACGAGGTCTGGACCGACATGCGCCCCCGCAGCCTCCGCGCACGCATGGAGAACGCCGACGCCTGATCACGCCGACGCCTGATCACCCGTCACCGGTACGCGTGGGGCGCGGCACTCCGCCGCGCCCCACGCCGACCGGGCGACACGTCCCCCCACACGCCCCGCACCCCCCGGATATCCCTATGCGGCCCTTTGCCCGTGGCCCTCCACCGAAGACAAGGACGTCTGCCATGACCCCGACCCTGCGCACCGCACGGCTGCTCTTCCGCCCGTACCGCCCCGAGGACGAGGACGCCTTCGTCGAGCTCCTCGGCGACGAAGCGATCTGCCGCTGGATGGGCCAGGAGAGATGCTCCGAGGCGGAAATCCGCACGATCTACCGCTCCATCCTCACCGACGTCTACGGCAAGCACCTCTTCGACGTGTGGGGCGTGTGGTCCGACGGCGACTACGTCGGCCATGCCGAGATCAAGAAGACCGGCAACGTCGACGGCCACGAGGCCGTCGCCGCTCTGGTCAGGAAACACTGGGGCCAGGGCCTCGGCCGCGAACTCGTCCGGGGCCTGCTGACCTACGCCGCGGACACCCTCGGCCTCGAAGAGGTCTACGGGATGGTCGGCGCCGAGAACACCGCCAGCCTCGCCCTCTGCCAACGACTCGGCTTCCGCCACGTACGCGATGTGCTCTCGGACACCGGCGCGGTCACGAAGATGCTGGTGGTGTCCACGGTGACGGACACTCCACGTTCCTCCGAAGGCATCCACCGGGTCCGTTGACCACCACGACTCCCTCGCCCATGCGGGAGAACGCCCGCATCACCACCAGCATCGACGGCCTGCCGGGCCTACCGCTCCCGCTGCCGCCGCGCAGCCGCCGACCTGCCCGCCGAAGGCCGCCCCCCTCGGCGGGGTGCGGCCTTCGGCGCGTGGGCGCGGGTGCTTACGCCGGCCAGCCGCCGTACGGCACGGTGATGAGCTCCATCGCATGGCCCGCCGGGTCCAGGAAGTACACGCCCCGACCACCGTCGTTGTGGTTGATCGCGCCGGGCTGTTTCTGGTGCGGGTCGGCCCAGTGCTCGATGCCGCGCCGGGTGATCTGCGCATACGCCCGGTCGAACTCCTCCTCGGAGATCAGGAAGGCGTAGTGCTGCGGGGTGATGTGCTCCGCGGGAAGGGTGGCGAAGTCCAGCGTGACGCCGTTGCTCAGACCGACCGCGATGAACGGGCCCCACTCCGTGGTGATGTCAAGGCCCAGCAGCTCGGTGAAGAAGGTGGCGGACTCCCGGTTGTCCCGGGCGTGGATGATCGTGTGGTTCAACTCGACTGACAAGGAATGCCTCCGAAGGCATCTCCCGACACCTCCATGCCTCACCCAGCCGGTGACCGACACGCGATGTCGCCGCAGAGCGTAGCCGATCTCCTTGTGCGGTGCATCGAATGTGGACCCCGGCGTGCGGATCTGCTCGTTCCGGCAAAGGCTGGAGGGAGAGAGCCGCGGCGGTGCCCGCTCAGCGCCCGCTGCCAGTGGCTGTCGCGCCCCAGTGAGGAGGACCCATGGACGCGTCCCGGCCCGGATACACCGCAGAGCTGCTGAGGCATTTCGCCGATCTCCGCGACGGTACGCACCAGCGCGCGGTCTCCCGTGAGGACAAGGAGCGTCTCTTCGCCCGGACGGTCGAGCTCCTCGACCCCTACGCCCGGCAGGCACTCGGCGAGATCAACGAGGACCTGCTCCTGGGCACCGGAGAGATCCTGGCCACCGGGATGCGGTCGAGTGACGAGGGCGCCGATGCGGTCTGGTCCCTCACCTGGCCCGAGCAGCGGGACGCCGGGGTGAGCCCGGTGGTGCTGCACGCCTTCTTCGGCGCCGGATTTCACCATCCGCATCTGCGCGGTGGCGCATTGCGCGACTGGCCGCTCAACATCTTCACCGAGGAGCAGGCCGCCGCCAAGCTGTCGTGCCTGCGCGAGATCGCGGCCGCGCAGGTCCACAACCTCGTTTTCGAGCGGGACTACCGGATCATCCCGGCCACCGTGAAGGAGCACGCGTACTGAGCGCATCACCCCAGGCCCAGCAGCTCCGCCAGATTCCCGCCCAGCACCCGCTCGCGGACCTCGCCGGGCGGCGTCACCCGCTCCACCGTGGCGCGGGAGAGGACCGGATCGCCGTAGGGGGCGTCCGAGCCGAAGAGGGTGCGGGTGGGGAGTTCGTGGATGGCCAGGCGGACGGCGAAGACGATGTTCGCCGTGGACAGTTCCAGGTAGAGGTTGGGGGTGGCCCGGGCCAGTTCGATCGCCGCCATCCAGTGCGCACCGGCCAGTTGGCTGATCACCAGCGGCACCTTCGGATAGCGGGCCGCCAGGCCGGCCAGGGTGCGCACGTCCGCCGCGGTCGTCGGGGCGGAGCCGTGGACGACCACCGGCAGCCCGGCCTGGTCATGCGCCGCCCGGAGAACCGGCTCGACCAGGGCCGCCCGGTCCGGGGGCGGGGTGAGCTCCCCGATGCCGTGCAGTCCGCGGCCGACCACCTCCCGCGCCACCCACGCCGCGGTCCCGTCCGCCCCCAGCCCCAGGGGCACGGAGCCGAAGCCCAGGAAGCGGGTGGGATGGGCGGCCAGCGCCTCGTCCAGCTCCCGCCACGCCACGGCGTACCCGTCGTCACCGGCGGTGCCCGTACGACCGTCGGACCCGCCGCTCAGCGCGCGCTCCAGTACGCCCATCTCGTGACGGAGGGAGGCCAGGTCCGTCGCCCGTTCCGGGTGCGGGCGGGTCGGGAAGAGGACCGTACGGTCCACGCCCGCGTCGTCCAGCGCGGCCAGGTGGATGTCGAGCGGATCATGGACGTGGCTATGGGCATCGATGATCATGAGTGCCTTCCTGGGGTGCCTGCCACCGGCGGAATGCGGGCGGCGGGACCAGTGTTGATCCCTGACACCGTGGGAAGGTCAAGCCGGAGGGGGAGGGTCGTGCTGATCGGGGAGCTGGCCGAGCGGACCGGCACCAGCGAGCGGCTGCTGCGCTACTACGAGCGGGCCGGGCTGCTGCGGCCCGAGCGGCTGGCCAACGGCTACCGGAGCTACCGGGACTCCGACGCCGCCGCCGTACGGCGCATCCGCGCCCTGCTCGCGGCCGGGCTGCCCACCCGGGTCATCCGCCAGGTGCTGCCCTGCACCACCGGCACGGCAGCGGTACGGCCCTGTCCCGGCGTGCTCGACGCCCTCCGGGCCGAGCTGCGCGCCCTCGACCGGCGGTCCGCCGAGCTCGCGGCGGCGCGCGAGGCGCTACGGGAGACGATCGCGGGTGCGGAGGCCCGGCGCGGGAGCGACTAGCCGACCGGCCGGCGAGGGACCCCGCCCGGCCCCCGCCCGTCAGCCCGCGGACCCCTCACCCGGCGTCACCCGTCCTCACTCGTCATCTTCCGGTCGGCGCTCGCCCTCCGCCTGGGAGGGCTGGGTGCGCATCGTCTCTGGGTGCCGGGGCTGGCCGGGATCCATGTCCTCCTCCAGCCGTTCGCCCTCGGCCTGTGACGGAGTGGTGTATTCGTCGTACTGGCTCATGGCCGCCTCCGCGTACTGGCTCGTGGCCGCCACTGCGGTCGGAACGCCTGCCTGCATCATGAGCGTAACGCTTCCGGTGACCGGCGGCCCGTGCTGGCCGAGGACCCCGCGAGGGGCACCCCACCGCGTAGTCCGGACAAGCGGGGGAGGAGAATCGGGCCATGGCAAATACTGCAGGAGCCAAAGCAGTTGTGATCGCAATCGCTGCGCTCGGCGTGGTCGCCGCGCTTGCCGTGCTGTGGGTGTGCAGCATCTTCGCGGCGGTCGTGTTCGGCTGGGAGCCTCTGGGGCCGTGAGCGGCCGGGGGGCGGCCGCGCAGGAGGCCGCCCCCGCGACCGCTCCCCGACGCGGGGCTATCGCAACGCGGTCGCGATCAGCCCGCTGATCTCCTCTTCCAGCACGCCCCCGCCGCCCAGCAGCCGGTCGAAGACCAGCCCGTCCACGCAGGCCAGCAGGGTGAGCGTGCGGCCTTCGGCATCGGCCACGCCCTGTGCGGCCAGGAAGTCGCGCACGGTGTCCCGTCCGGCGTTCTCCCGCGGTACCAGGATGTCCCGCAACTCAGGATGGCGCGCGCTCTCCAGGGCACACGCATAGCGCGCGAGGGACCGCTGCCGCCCGTCGCCCGTGAGCCGCTGCTCGACGAACGCGGCGATCCGGGCGGCCAGTTCGCCGGCGTCGCGCGGTGCGGGCGTCTCTTCCCCCGCTCGCTGCAGCTCCGCCTGGTCGCGTGCGACGAGCCGCCGGACCAGCGCGGTGAGCAGCGCCTGCCGGGTGCGGAAGTACGCGGACGTGGTGCCCGCCGGCAGGTCCGCCGCGCGGTCCACGGCCCGGTGGGTCAGCCCCCGCATCCCTGCCTCCGCGAGCACGCCGATGGCGGCATCGGCGAGAACCGTACGTCGCTCTGTGGTCACCCCTCCTTTCTACACCTGTAGAGGCGAGCAGTACGCTCTTCTACATCTGTAGAAGAGTGGAAAAGTCCATGGAAGCCGTAGCGGCCCGTGAAGCCAGCAGGGGGCTCCGGGGGCCGCCTCCTGCCGTGCAGGGCCGGGGGACGGCAAGAGAGGGGGCCGTTGTGGGCAGCAGTGCGGTGGTGGTCGGGGGAGGCATCGGCGGACTGGCCGCGGCGATCGCTCTGCGCAGGATCGGCTGGAAGGTGACCGTCGTCGAACGCGCTCCCGTCCTCGACGACGCCGGTGCCGGCATCTCCCTGCACGCCAACGGCATCCGTGCCCTGGACGCCCTCGGCGTGGGCGCGGCGGTACGCGCAGCCGCACGACCGCAGTACGTCGGCGGCACCCGTACGCCGGACGGCGGCCGGCTGGCCCGTATGGACGGTGCGGCGCTGGAGCGTGCACTGGGCAGCCCGATCGTCGGCATCCCGCGCGCCGTGCTCCACCGGTTGCTGCGCGAGGCCCTGCCGCCCGAGTCACTCCGCATCGGCGCCGAGGTGACCTCCGTCGACGGCTCCGACCCGGCCCGGCTGCGGATACCGGTGGGGGAGACCCTTCTCGAAGCGGATCTGGTCGTGGCCGCCGACGGCATCAACAGCCGGCTGCGCAGGCAGCTCTTCCCCGGCCACCCCGGGCCCGCCTACAGCGGTTCGACCGTGCTCCGCGCCGTCACCCACCAACCGGTCGAGCTGCGCACCGACTTCGAACTGACCTGGGGGCCGGGCGCCGAGTTCGGCCACATCGCCTTCACCGACGGCCGCGCCGAATGGCACGCGGTCCTCAACTCGCCCGCCGGTGTGCGCTTTCCCGACCCGCTCGCCGAGATGCGCCGCCGATTCGCCGACTGGCACGACCCGATCCCGGCGCTGCTGGAAGCCACCCGGCCCGAGGCTGTGCTGCACCACGACATCAACGAACTGGCCGTCCCCCTGCCCACCTACGCCGTGGGCCGCATCGCCGTCCTCGGCGACGCGGCCCACGCCATGACCCCGCACCTCGGCCAGGGCGCCTGCCAGGCACTGGAGGACGCGGCCACACTCGCCGCCGCCCTGGCCACCGAGCCGGGCGTCGAGGCGGCGCTGACCCGCTACGACGCGGAACGCCGCCTCCGCAGCCAGTCCGTCGCCCGCGCCGCCCGCCGAGCCGGCCGTATGGGCCAGCAGCTGACCCACCCCGTGGCCATCGCCCTGCGCAACACGGCACTCCGACTCGCCCCGTCCCGCGCCTCCGTCCGCACCGTCCTCCGTCACGCCGACTGGACGCCGCCGCGACTGCAGTGACGGGGAGACGGGGAGACGGGGGAGAGGGGAAGACGGGGGAGACGGGGACGGACGGACCGAGGCGATGCACCGGCGCGGTGCGACGCGGCCCGACGCGTACCTACCGAACGCGTCGAGGCAGGACGCCTGGTGGACTTGAGTCTCCAGTAGGGGGAGACACGAAGGTGAGGGCATGCACGACGACCTCTGCTCCATCGGCGAACTGGCCGTCGATGCGGTTCACGACATTCACCGGCATCGTGCGCACGATGACCCCTGAGCTGCCCGACGACCCCGATGCCGAGCAGGTCCGTGCCTGGGTGGAGCTGGCCGAACTGTCCCTGGACCCCGACTTCCGCGCCGCGGTGCGACGGATGCTCGCGGCGGTCAACGGCTGGCCGGCCCCGGACGGCCTGGCACCGGTGCTCGACTGGTCCGTCCGCGCGCTGCGGCTCCGGTCGTCCCGTCGATGACGGCCCCCGTCTCCCGGCCTCGACGACCGGCTACCGAGCGTCTGACCCTCGGCGTGCAGGACTACGACGCCCTGTACGAGCCCGAGTTCACGGTGGACCCGGAGGAACTCACCCAGGAGCTGATCGACTTCGAGCAGGCGCGACGCGGCCTGGCCTGAGTGCCGCAGTGCTCGGTGTCGAGGCGGCCGTGGTACCGGCCGTTGCCCGCGGCGTCGTGGACGTGGTGCAACGACCACGGAGACTGGAATTCCACTTTCGTTGATTCTGAGGTGCGGTGGAGAACTCCGTACCGGCGGCGCGAGAGGCGCCTCCGAGCTGCACATTGCAACTCCCTTTGCATTGTTGAGTTCTGAAGCATATTTGGAATGTCAAATTCCGGCCGGGTCGGAACCGGGTGAAACGTCCCTACTCGAAAAAATGTCCTGTACGAACCGTGCGGGGGTGTGGCACCATTTGAGAGTCGCGGACTCGGGGGACAAGTAGGCGACAAACGGGGGGAAACCATCTTCTGCATGTCTGCGTATTGACCGGGCGCAGTGAGTACGCCCATGGGTTCTCGCAATTTCGGCCCGGGCCGCACCTCTGCGTGCCCGCACTCAACAGTGTTGGATTTCCGTGATAGCAGAAGAAATTTATGATCTGGTCTTGGACGACCTGTTCATCCGGGCCGATCATCTCGTACCTGGAAGTTCCGTCTTCCTGAAACTTGAGGGCCTCAACCCGGCAGGCTCGGTCAAGCTCAAGACGGCCATCGCCCTGGTGGCCCGGGCCGAGGAATCGGGGCGCGAATTTCCGCGTACCCGCCTCATCGAATCGACGTCGGGGAATCTCGGGGTGGCCCTCGCCATGGTCTGTGCGGCCAAGGGGTACCGCCTGACCTGTGTGACCGACCCCAACGCCAACGCGCAGGCCGTGCGGCTGATGCAGGCGCTCGGCGCCGAGGTCGTCGTCATCGACATCCGCGACGGCAACGGCGGCTATCTGCAGTCCCGCATCAACTACATCCGCGACCGCCTGGCGTGCGAGCCCGACACCTACTGGCTGAACCAGTACGCGAATCCGGCCGGCCCCCAGGTGCACCGCGACCGCACCGGGCGCTCCATCCTGGACGAGATCGGCCATGTCGACTACGCGTTCATCGGGGCCGGGACGACGGGGACCCTGATGGGCTGCGCGGAGTACTTCCGGCAGCACAGCCCGGCCACCCGGATCATCGCCGTCGACGCCGTCGGGTCGGTGTCCTTCGGCGGCCCGCCCGCCCGGCGCCACATCCCGGGCCTCGGCACGAGCCGGCGTCCCGAAATCCTCGATGAGCGCCGTATCGACGAAGTCGTCATGGTGCCCGAAGCGGATGCCGTGGACATGTGCAGAATGCTGGCCGAAGAACGTGGTCTGCTGCTCGGCGGATCCAGTGGAACGGTGCTGTCCGCGGTGCGCGCCAAGGCCAAGGAAATCCCCGAGGGAAGCGTCGTGGTCGCCCTTTCACCGGACTTCGGTGAGCGCTACCTGGAGACGATCTACGACGACTCCTGGGTGGCCGACCGCTGGCCCGAACTCATCTGCTCGGAAATATCGGAAGTTTCTCAGGCCGGCGCCTGAGGAGAGGTGTGTTTTTCATGTTCGACTTCGACGTGGTGGCGGGCGAGACCGTACGCGAGATCCTGAGCGACCGGCGGGCCGAGGTCCTCGGTATCGTCGGCCAGGCATATCGCAGCCATGAGGCCGGGGAAAGCATCAACCCCGACAGCTATTTCCTCCGGTTCCCGGAGAAGCCCGACTCCCGGATCATCGCCCTGCCCGCCTATCTCGGCGCCGACGTCCAGCTCGCGGGCATCAAATGGATTGCCAGCTTCCCCAAGAACACCCAGGCCGGGAAGCCCCGCGCCTCGGCCGTGCTCATCCTCAACGACTACGAGACCGGCTACCCGATCGCCTGTCTGGAAGCGGCGAACATCAGCGCCGCCCGCACCGCCGCGTCCGCCGCCGTGGCCGCAACCGCCCTGCGCCCGGCCGGCTTTGAGGGCACCCGGATCGCGATCGTCGGCGGCGGTGTCATCGCCCGCAACATCTGCGACTACCTCCACGCCGCCGGCTGCAACCCGGACGCCTACCTCGTGCACGACCTCCACGAGGAGTCGGGCCAGGCGCTGGTCGACCATCTGCGCACCACCCAGCAGCGCCCCGCCTCCTTCACCGCCGACCGGGGCACGGCGCTGGAGGCGGAGACCGTGGTCTTCGCCACCACCGCACTGGAGCCGTACGTCACCACCCCGTTCAAGCCCGGCCAGGTCGTGCTGAACGTGTCGCTGCGGGATCTCACCCCCGAGGTGGTGCTCGCGGCGGACAACATCTTCGACGACGTCGACCACTGCCTGAAGGCCAACACCTCGCCGCACCTCGCGGAGCAGCTGACCGGCTCGCGGGACTTCGTGACCGGCACCCTCGCCGGCGTCCTGAACGGCGACGTGACGGTGTCCGAGGAACGACCGGTGATCTTCTCGCCGTTCGGCCTCGGCGTCCTCGACCTGGCCGTCGGCGCGTACGTCCTGCAGCACGCCCGGGAGGCCGGCTCGGCCATCGCGGTCCCCAACTTCTTCGGGGAGACGCGCCGGTGGTGACGACGGAGCACTACACCGCGAACACGGAGCGCGCGGGGGCCCCGTCGGCCGACCCGGCGGCCTCCTGGGACGGCGAGCGGCACCCCACCCTGGCGATCGTGGGCGCCGGCTCCCGCGGGCTGGGCATCGTGGAGCGGCTCGTCAGCCAGTGCCTGGCGGAGCCCTTCCCGGTCACCGTCCACCTCGTGGACCCCCAGCCCCTCGGCCCCGGCTTCCACCTCCGCGACCAGCCCGACCACCTCCTGCTCAACACGGTCTGCGCGCAGATCACCGCCTTCGCGGACGACGCGATGGTGGACGGCCCCACCCGCGTCAGCGGCCCTTCCCTGCACACCTGGTGCCAGGAGAGGGACCTGCGGCTGGCCGCGGACGGATACACCGTGCGCGCGGGGGAGGGCCGGCCGGTCCGGCCGAACGACTTCCTGCCCCGGCGGCTGCTGAGCGAGTACCTCACCTGGGCGGCCGAACGCATCGTCGCCGCCGCGCCGCCCTGCTTCGTCCTGATACGGCACGCCACCACGGCCACCGACATCCGGCCCGGCGAAGACGGCGGCGAGGTCGTGCTCCTCGACGACGGAACGCGGCTGGAGGCCGACGCGGTCTTCGTGACCGTCGGACACCACTCGCTCCACCTCCCCGCCGCCTCCCCGGACGAACCGCCCGCCGGCCCCGGTCTGATCACCCACCCCTACCCGCTGCCCACCGCCCTCGACGGGATCGCGGCCGGCGACGAGGTCGCGGTGCTGGGCATGGGGCTGACCGCCATGGACGTGATCGCCAGCCTGACCCTGGGCCGCGGTGGCCGGCACGAACCGGCGGACGACGGCGGCCGGCTGCGTTACGTCCCCAGCGGCCGCGAGCCGCGGATCGTGCTGGCCAACCGTTCCGGGATGCCCTCGCGCAGCCGTCCGCACCTCAACCCGGGCCGGACCCGCTTCGCTCCGCTCGTCCTGACCACGGACCGGATCGCCGCCCTGCGCCGGCGGCGTGCGGACGGACGGCTCACCTTCCTCGACGACGTACTGCCGCTGGTCGAGGCCGAGATGGAACTGGCCTACTACCGCACCGTCCTGGCCCGTACGACGGGCGATGCCGAGGGCGCGGGCGCCGAGTTCGCCCGTCGCGTGGCCGCATCGGGCGGTGACCGGGCGCTGGCCGCCGCGCGGGAGGAGTTCGGACCCTACCCGCTGCACGGCGTACTGACCGAGGAGCCCGCCGACCGGCAATGGGCCGACGCGGCCGGGTACGCCGAGTGGTTCGCCGCCCGGGTCGCGGACGACCTGGCCGAGGCGCGCGACGGACTGGGCGCCAGCCCCGTCAAGGAAGCCCTGGAAGTGCTGCGCGACCACCGCGACGTCCTCCGGGCCGTGATCGACCCGCCGGGTGTCGACGACCTCTCGTTGGACCACTTCTTCGGGGAGTTCAACTCCGCCGTCAACCGCCTGGTGATCGGCCCGCAGCTGGACCGGTCGGCGGAGCTGCTGTCCTTGCTGGACGCCGGAGTGCTCCGGCTCGGTCCCGGGCCGCGGCCGAAGGTCATCGCCCCGAGCGGCCGAGGCCCGTGGCGCCTGGAGTCCACCTGCCTGGCCCGGCCCGAAAGCGTCGAGGTCCCGCACGTCGTGCACGCCCATGTCGCCGAGCCGAGCGCGGACCGGCTGCCCACCTCGCTGCTGGGCCGGCTCGTCGCGGCCGGCCGCATCACCACCCTGGCCCGGCGCGGCACCCGGGTCGCCGGACTCCACGTCACCCGCGAGGGACAGGGCATCGGCCCCACCGGAGAGGTGCGGCACACGCTGTTCTTCCTCGGCCCGCACACCGAGGGATCCAGCTACTACAACCACTACGTCCCCTCGCCCGGCGCGCCGTCCCGTGCGCTGAAGGACGCCGAACTCGCCCTCCGCACCGCCCTGCCGGCCCTGACCAAGAGGACATCATGAGCAACCGCGAGACCTACACTCCCTGGACCCGGGAGTACCGCATCGAGACCCGAGCCGCCCAGGGCGACGGCTGGCGCTGCCCGACCACCGGTGCGGTGCCGCCGCCGGTGAGCATGGGGGCGACCTTCGCCCGCGACGACCAGTACCGCACCCCGGCCGGCTTCGCCTACCTGCGGGACCAGGGCACGCCGGGCTACGAGCAGGTCGAGAGCGTCGTCGCCGGGCTGGAGGGCGGCTCCGACGCGCTGGTCTTCTCCTCCGGGATGGCCGCCGCCACCGCCGTCTTCCAGGTCCTGCCCGCCGGCGCCCGGGTCGTGGTGCCGCAGACCATGTACTTCGGCCTCACCAAGTGGCTGCTGGAGTTCGGCCCGCAGCGCGGACTGGAGGTCGTACGCGTCCCGATGGACGACCTGGACGCGGTCGCCCACGCGGTCGACGCGGCACCCACCGCCCTGCTGTGGGCGGAATCCCCGGCCAACCCCACCTGGCTGGTCACCGACCTCGAAGCCTGCGCCGAGATCGCCCACCGGGCCGGCGCGCTCTTCGGCGTGGACAACACCGTTCCCACGCCGGTGCACACCCGGCCCTTCGACCTCGGCGCCGACCTGATCATGCACTCCGGCACGAAGTACCTGAACGGCCACAACGACGTGGTGGCCGGCCTCCTCGTGGCCGCCCCGGACCCGACCGAGGAGCGCCAGGCCCTCTGGGAGCGGCTGCGCCTGCACCGCCGCCTGACCGGCCCGATCCTCGGCCCCTGGGAGACGTACCTGCTGCTGCGCGGCATACGGACGCTCTTCCCGCGCATGCGCCAGATCTCGGCCTCCGCCATGACCCTGGCCGAGCACTTCTCCGCCCACCCGCTGGTCAGCCGGGTCGCCTACCCGGGACTGCCCACCGACCCGGGCCACAAGGTCGCCTCCCGGCAGATGACCGGCGGCTACAGCGGCATGCTCTCGCTGCACATCGCCGGGGACTGGACGCGTTCCCTGCGCGCGGCCGAACACTGCGAACTGTTCATTCGCGCCACATCCCTGGGTGGGGTGGAAAGCCTCATCGAACACCGCTACACATTCGAGGGACCGGACAGCACATCACCCAAGGACATGCTCCGGCTGTCCATCGGCGTCGAGGACCCGGCCGACCTCATCGCCGATCTGGAGCAGGCACTGGAACGCGCCGCGAAGGACGCCCCGTGAGCTCAGACACCAGCAACACCAGCACCACCGACAGCACCAGCACAAGTACCAGCACCACTGGTCATACCGGCACCACCGCCGCGGGGAGCACGAGCACGGCGGGCGGTGCCGGCACCCCCACACCGGCGGAATCCGGCCAACCTGCCGCCCGCGGGGGCTTTTGGGGCGACCTCTCGCTGTCCGCGGTCCTCGCCGGATTCGTGGCCGTCGTGGTCTCGTACTCCGGCCCGCTGGTCATCGTGCTCGCCGCCGCCACGGCCGGCCGTCTGAACCAGGCGCAGACCGGCTCCTGGGTCTGGGCCATCTCCATAGGCAGCGGTCTGACCTGCATCGGGCTCAGCCTGCGGACGAAGATGCCGGTCATCACCGCGTGGTCGACGCCCGGCGCGGCCCTGCTGGTCACCAGCCTGGGCGCCTACTCGTACCCGGAGGCCATCGGCGCGTTCCTCGTCACCGGTGTCGTGATCACCCTGGTCGGACTGACCGGGGTGTTCGGGTGGCTCATCCGGCAGGTGCCCACGGCAGTGGTGTCGGCCATGCTCGCGGGCATCCTGTTCTCCTTCGGCACCGGTGTCTTCACCTCCCTGAAGACCGCGCCGTGGATCGCCGGACCCGTCCTGCTGGCCTATCTGCTCGGCAAGCGGTGGCTGCCGCGGTACGCCGTGCTGATCGCGCTGGCCACGGGCGTGGTCTGCAGCGCCGCCACCTCGCGCCTGCACATCAATCTGCACAGCATCGAGCTGGCCCGCCCCTTGCTGACCACTCCCGAGTTCTCGGTTGCCTCGCTCATCGGCATCGCGGTGCCCATGATCCTGGCCACCCTCGCCTCGCAGAACGCCCCCGGTATGGCGGTCCTCACCGCCTCCGGATACCGGCCCAAGGACCGTCTGCTGATCGGCTCGACCGGCCTGGTCTCCACCCTGCTCGCCCCCTTCGGATCGCACGCCGTCAACCTCGCGGCCATCACCGCGGCGATCTGCACCGGGCCCGAGTCCCACCGCGACCCCAAGCGCCGCTATGTCGCCGGTGTCGCATGCGGGGCGTTCTACCTCCTGATCGGCGCCTTCGGCACCACCCTGGTGGTCTTCTTCGCTGGCCTGCCCAAGGAACTGGTCGCCGCCATCGCTGGCGTCGCCCTGCTCGGAGCGCTGGCCGGCGGCCTGACCGGAGCGGTCACCGAGGAGAAGGACCGCGAGGCCGCCCTGATCACCTTCCTCACCACCGCGTCCGGAGTCACCCTCCTCGGCGTCGGCTCGGCCTTCTGGGGACTGGTCTTCGGCGTCGCCGCCCACCTCCTCCTCACCCGCTGGCGCAGCACCCGCGAAGGCGCGAACGGCCCACAGCCCGCCGCCAAGTAAGCGCGTACGACAGGAAATCACCCACCGCCGCACGGGAAGCGGCCGCCCCGACCACCTGATCGGGGCGGCCGCTTCCCGTGTCCGCCGGTACGGGCCGCAGGAACCAGGCAGGCACCGCGGGCACCACGGGCGACGCGCCGAGACCGCCGGCATCATGCGCCCCTTGCTGAACCCTCGGGTCCCGGTCCTAGCTCTCGTTCTGGTGCTGACCCTGGTCTTCTTCCTCGCTTCTGCCCTCACTCCCGTAACTCTCGAACCAGTGGCTGTCGAAATAGCGGGCCGTGGAGAAGGGGTGCTGCCGGTCGGTGAGCATGCGGTAGATGAATTCGGTGGTGGTGCCGTCGAACCGGACCCATGAGTCGGGGATGTCTTCCGTGATGAGGATGGGCCAGCGGTCGGGGTCGGCGCCGTCGGTGAGCCAGAAGAACTGGTCGGCCTGTTCGGTGCTCGCCCACTGCAGCAGCCCGCCGGGCACGGGGTAGAGCTCGTACGGTTCCCATAGGCGGCTTCTCCTGGCCCTCGTCCACCCGCTCAGCCACTCGGTGTGCCGGATGATGTCGGAGCTCTTGAAATAGGCGTCGGGAACGTGCAGTTGGAGGAATTCATCGAAGGCGCCGTCCCCGAAAATGTCGACGAGGCGCTTGTAGTCGCTGGGCAGCGGGGTCCCGATCCGGGCCTCGACATCCGCCCAGTCGACCGTCCGCACGCCGGAGGCGTCCCATCCCGTCACGGCGACGATTCCGTCCACCCAGGAAGAGCCCTCCGGTACGTCCGTGGCGGGATCGTGCCCTTCCGCGATCAGCACCACGGGTCGTGTGCCGTCGTCGAAACGGGCGCTGCCGCAGCCGATCCACCGGCTCCCGTGCGACCATGCGCGCATGTCGACGAGCCGTTCACCGAACGGGGGCAGCAGCGGCAGTCCCGTCCGCGGGGTGACGGTCGGATCGGCGTACCCGTCCATCGCGAGATTGCGCGGTTGTCCGTAGCGTCCGCTGAGTGCCTCCTGGAGCGCGGAGAGGCCGGTCCGGTCCGAGAGGTTCGCAGGCACTGACAGGCAGATGTGTCCCCTCGGGTGTCCTGGCTCTTCACACGCCAGATCTCCGGTGCCGGGCCAGGCCAGGCGGTGGACGGCCGTGAGGAGTACGTCCTGGGCGGTCCGTGCGTCGTCCGGTTCGTTCATGGCAGGCATTGAAGCGGACACCACTGACATCGGGGCCGGCGGTGGCTCCGGCGGGGGCGCCGACCATGCCCCTCCCGTTGCCGGTAGTAGCCGGCGATGAGTGACACTGGGACACGGCGTGATGATCAGTACGGGGAGGGGTGTGTCCATGCGTGCGATGCGTTACGAGCGGTTCGGTGGACCAGACGTCTTGCGGGAGACCGAGGTGCCGGCCCCGGTGGCGGGGCCGGGCGAGACCCTCGTGGAGGTGGAGGCGGCCGGCGTCAACTTCGGTGACATCAAGCAGATCGCCGGTGAGCACACCGAAGGCCCGTACGCGCCCAAGGGGCCGTTGCCGCGCATCCCCGGTATGGAGGTCGTCGGCCGGACCGCGGACGGCCGACGGGTACTCGGCTATGTGGCGCAGGGCGGGTACGCCGCCAAGACGGCCGTCGCCGACCGTGACCTGGTCGCGCTGCCGGACGAAGTGAGTGCCGGCGAGGCGCTGGCGTTGCTCGTACAGGGACTGACCGCATGGCATCTGCTGCGCTCGGTCGCGCGGATACGGCCCGGTGAGAGCGTGGTGGTCCATGCGGCCGCAGGCGGGACCGGCAGTCTCGCCGTCCAACTGGCCCGGGAGTTCGGCGCCGGGCGCATCATCGCCACGGCCTCCTCCGACGAGAAGCGCGCCTTCGCCCTGGAACTCGGTGCGGACGCGGCGATCGACGGTGCCGCGGAGGGCTACCGGGAGCGCGTACTCGACGCCCATCACGGCCGACCGGTCGACATCATCCTGGACGCCGTCGGTGGCCCCGTCCTCGACTCCGCACTGGACGCACTCGGATATCTGGGACGCCTGGTGACGTACGGTGCCTCCTCACGGCAGGCCGCCGCCGCCATCGACCCCGGCCGGCTCGCGGTGGACAGCATCACCGTGGCCGGCTTCTGGCTCATCCCGCTGATCGCCCGAAGAGGCGCTGGGGGAGCGGCACTTGAGGAACTGCTGGACCTCGCCGCACGGCGACGCCTGCGGCCCCTGGTCGGCGCCGCGTACGACCTCGGGCACGCACGCGATGCCCACGAGGACCTGCTGGCCCGCCGCACCAAGGGAAAGCTGATCCTCATGCCGTGAGGCCGAGGACTGCCCGCTGACCCCCAGAGGCAGCGACTGATCAGGCGTACTCAGGAGGGGCGCCGCCTGCACGTTCAGGCCGGTCGCACCCTCGAACGCCGGCGCGGGTCCGCACCGGGGCGGTACAGCGGGGCGAAGGCGAGCAGCAGGAGCGCGGCTCCGAGCGGTATGAGGTCCTTGCTGGCGAAGGGCAGCGTGATGCTGACGAGTACGAGAACGGGCGCCCACGGCTTGAGGACGCGGCGGACGGCGAGCTGGACGACGAGGATCAGCTGGCCGACGAAGAACAGCAGCGGCCCGTAGTCGTAGACCAGCGGAAGCACTCCGGGTATGGCCTGGACATGGGCGAACAGCTCCTGCATGGCGCCGTGGTCGGCGGAGAGGAACCCGACCGTGAGGTCGATGAGGAACTGCACAGCCAGGGCCACGGCTCCCGCTGTCCCGGTCCACCATCCCACCGCGGCCGGCCGGTTGTGACCCGCACACGCGCGCATCGTGCCGAAGCCCTGCACGAAGAAGACGAGCGCCCCGAGGAAGCACAGGTGACCGACGGTCCATGCGGCGCCCGGCCCGCGGCTGCCGTCGAGGCCGTCGATGATGCGGAGCACGCCGTAAGCACCCATCAGGACGGGGGCGGTGAGGAATGCGGTGCGTGGTGAAGTCATGATCAAAAAGTACGGGCCCGGCACCCTGAGTCACATCAGGTGCCGACCCTGACGCATCCCCGAGATCCGCGCCGAGGTCGGCCCCGAGATCCGCCCCGAGGCCGGTGCTCCGAAATCCGCGCCGCTGCCGGCCCCGAGATCCGCTCGCCAGGCCGCCTCGTCGAGGCGCTACGGGTGCGCACGATTCGCGGTCAGGAGTCGTCCCGGAGCTGGTCACGTTGGATCTGACAGGCGAGGGTTCGCCGCGCGGAGGGGGACGAAGTGGAGGAGGCGGAGGAGGTGGCGCCCCTGCTGGACCTGCGTGGTGACGGGACGTCGAGAGCCCGGCTGATCCGGTCGTAGGCGTCCCGATAGCTGCCGGGCAGGAGCGACTGATGCTGCCTCAGGTCCTCCTCGACGAGGCGTCGCAGTTCATCGACGTTCTGAGGGGTGAAGCGCTTCCGTCCCCGGGCCAGGGCGTTGACGTAGCGGGTGCAGCGTGCGCTGTCGTCGCAGGTCTCCGAGATCTCCTCAGCGAGCCCCCACAGGCGTCCTTCGAGCCATGGGACGTCGCGCTGGTCGAGGGAGAGGTCCATCGGGGGCGCTGGGTCGCTCAGCTTGGACTTCTTCACCTGCTTGGACACGGCGGGCTGGCTCATCTCGGTGAGCTGGGCGATCTTGTCCTGAGTCCAGCCGAAGCCGGCGAAGGTCTTGATCATCTCCGTGCGGAGCTTGCGCATCTCCTCGCCCGCCCGAATGACCTCGTTCATCCCGGCGAGTATCCGGGCGGCCTGTTCCTCGGTGAGCGTCCGCGGGGGGTGCTGCGTCCCGTTGTCGTTCTGGTGCCGGGAGCCGTCGTCGTTCCGGTGCCGGTTGTCTTCGCCTGCCACATTCCGGTTATACACCTGACCCGGCGTGCGTCATAACCCAGTTGTACAACCGGGTTATGACTGCAACGATGCGTGTCATGCTTTCTGTCTTCTCCGCACCCGACGGCACCCGGCTCGCCTACCGCATCCAGGGCGAGGGCCGCCCGGTGGTGTGTCTACCGGGCGGGCCCACGGATTCCCGCTACCTAGGGAACCTCGGCGGACTGCCGGAGGACCGCCAGGTGATCTTCCTGGACCTTCGCGGCACCGGTAAGTCCGCGGTTCCCGACGACACTTCCACCTACCGCTGCGACCGCCTCGTCGACGATGTCGAGGCCCTGCGCGTCCACCTCGGGCTCGCCCGGATCGATCTGCTGGGCCACTCCGCCGGTGCCAACCTCGCGACCCAATACCTGGCCCGGTACCCCGAGCGCGTCAGCAAGCTGGCCCTGATTGCCCCCAGTGCCCGCGCGGTTGGCATCGCGATCACCGGGGAGACGCGACGCAAGCTCGCACAACTCCGCAAAAATGAGCCGTGGTTCCCGTCGGCCTTCACCGCCCTGGAGGCGATCACCGAGGGCGCGGGCAGCGACTGGGAAGCCATCGCCCCGTTCTTCTACGGCCGGTGGGACGCTGCCGCGCAGCACCACCACGCGGCCGGCCGGCCGGACAATGAGGAAGCCGTCGCCCTCTTCGCGGCCGAGGGTGCCTTCGCCCCGGAGGCCACGCGCGCCGCACTCGCCACCTACGAGGGCCCCGTTCTGCTGCTCGCCGGAGAGTTCGACCTGAACAGCCCGCCTCGGTCGGTTGCGGAGTTCGCGGAGCTGTTCCGTGACGCCGCACTCGTCGTGCAGCCGGGAGCGGGCCACTACCCCTGGCTCGACGACGCCGATCGGTTCGTGGCGACCACTGCGGCGTTCCTGGGGTAGCCCGTCTGGTCCCGTTGCTCAGTGGTAACAGCGGCAACAGCGGCAACAGCGGCAACAGCGGCGAAGCGGCTCAGCGCCCCTGCGGCTCAGTGGCTCAACGGCCCAACGGCCCAACGGCCCGGCGGCTCAGCGGTGGAGCCCTGGAGGGTATGCGTTTCGTGCCGTGTGGGAAGTGCCTTACCGTGGCGCGGTGGCGACTCAGATGATCCTTCTCAACGGTGGTTCCAGCTCGGGGAAGTCCGGGATCGTACGGTGCCTGCAGGACGTACTGCCGGATCCGTGGCTGGCGTTCGGGTGCGACTCGTTCGTCGACGCCATGCCCGCGAAGATGCAGACGTCCAACGAGGGGATCGCGATCGCGGCGGATGGTGAGGTGAGCGTCGGTGCGGAGCTCCGGGCGCTGGAGGTGGCCTGGACGGAGGGCATCGTGGCGATGGCCCGTGCCGGCGCCAGGATCATCATCGATGAGGTCTTCCTCGGCGGAGCGGCGTCCCAGCAGCGGTGGCAGAAGGCACTCGGCGGGCTGAGCGTGTTGTGGGTGGGCGTCAGGTGTGAGAGTGAGGTCGCCGCGGCCCGTGAGGTCGCCCGAGGGGATCGCGTCCAGGGGATGGCCGTGTCGCAGGCGGAGGTGGTGCACCGGGGCGTGTCGTACGACCTGGAGGTGGACACGACGCATACCGAGTCCCTGGTGTGTGCGCGCACCATCGCCGCCCACGTCAGCTGATCGCCGGGCCGACGGGCCAGGACACGGCCGTCGGCCACGGCGACCTCGGAAGGAACTACTTCTTCACGGGCTCGCGGGGCGGCATCCAGTGATGGACGGTGAAGTCGCCCTTCTCCAGGGTCTCGAACGGGGCCGAGCCCAGACACTTGCCTACGCTCTTCTTCGGCAGGCCGTCCATCGCCCAGCTATAGCCCAGCCGGTCCCCCTTCTTGCCCCCGTCCAGTACGGTGAAGCCGAAGCGCTTCCCCTTCAAGTCCCCGATGCGCGGCAGGCCGGGGGCGCCCTTGAAGTGCGAATCGGTCACGATGCCGGTGGCCACGGCGACCGGTCCTCCGGTGAGCAGGCAATCGATACGGCCCTTGAACGCGGCGCTCCACTTCTTTCCGAAGCGGTGGCTGACATGGAACGTGCCGTGGGCCTTGTCGGCGAATCCGTGGGCGTCGATCGTGAAATGGACGTCGTCACCGGGGCGGCGCTGGAGCTTCGCGGAACCGCTGAGTGCGGGTTCGTCGATGGTGTGCCGCTGGTCGGTGGCGTGAGCTGCCGCGTTGTCAGCTGCCGCGGCGGTCGGCTCCACCGAAGCAACGGTCAACACCGCCGCGGCGCATGCGGACAGGGCCATGGTGGCCGCGACGGCAGAGCGACGAATGCGAGACATGGAATCTCCTGCTGGTAGGGGCTCGAACGGATTCCACGATCGCGCCCTCCGCCCGGTCGCTGCATCGTTCTGCCGACGGGGAGGCTCCGTCGCGCGGCGGAGACAGAGTCAGTACCGAGGTGATGGTCGTGGCCGATTCCGTCTTTCCCGGACCTGCAATGTGAGGGCGGGCCACCGTGAGTCGTTGCACTGAACTCCGGCTACTCACCGCTTGGCTCGTGTGCGGTGGCGGCGTACCGCGTCGCGGTTGGTGCACCGTGGGGAGCAGTAGCGCTGTCGGCCGGTGGGGGAGGTGTCGGCGAAGATCAGGGCGCACTCGGTCACCGCACAGCGACGGAGGCGGTGCATGCCCCGCCCCGCCAGATGCAGCGCGGTGCCCACGGAGATGAGGGCGAACAGCAGGGAGCCGAGCGATTGGTCGGCGTCGCGGTAGTGCAGGTGCCAGCCGCTGCCCGCGTGGTTGGTCAGCCGCGGGTAGGCGGCGGTGGCCCTCAGCATCCCGTTGAGCAGCTCGGCGCGCTCACGCTCGTCGTCGCCGGCATCGACGACCTTCTCCCACGCCTCCAGGGCAACTCCGACACGGTCCACGTCCCATGACGTCACCGGGCGTTCGAGCACCAGCCCGGCGGCGCGGCACCGGTCCGCGAGCTCCTCGGCGCTCGCCGGCCGGCGGTTGGCCAGGTCCGCGGCCAGCGGGAGTCTCCCGGCCGGAGCCGGGAGAGGCGGTGCTTGACCGTTTGGGTGCCCGCTTCGGCTTCTTGCCGTGTACCGACGGCTGATCCGCGTTCACTTCCTCAGTGCGGCTCTTGCTCGCCATGGTTGTGCCGCGCTTCACCGGGCGGCCGGCCACGTTCCGGTCCGTACGCGTGTCGGTCTCACCAAGGCAGCCGCTCGTCGTTGACTGTCCAGTCCTCGCCCAACTCCCGCCGCAGAGCTTCCAGCGCGGCGTCCGACTGCTGGTCGAAGAGATCCCTTTCTTCGCCGGACCACGGAGAAGGACCGGCCGGGTTCTTCCAGTCGAGGGAGGACTGGAACCACTCGCACAGTCTCGTCAGTTCGGTGCGGGTGGCCGAGCTGATCGGCAACCGTTGCAGATCGGTGGGGTAGCCGTACGGGCTCTTCAGTTCGTGGGGCCACAGTGGGGTGTGCGGCACCCCGGCTTCGAAGAAGAATCGCAGGTGCTTGGACATGCTGCAGCTTCTCACGAGGGGGCACAGGCCTCACCCCTGATGTCCCGCCCGGCCGCCGCTCGCCGGTTGAGACGCTCGCCGGTCGGGCCGTCCGGTCAGTCAGGACGTCCGGTCAGTCAGGACGTACGGAATCCAGCAGCGTGGCGCAGCGGCCGAGGAGGGCCACCAGCGTTGCTCGCTCCTCGTCCGTGAACTCTGCGGCCAGTGCCCGCTCGACGCGGATGGCACGTGCGTCGGCATCGTTCATGACGGCCCGGCCTTGGTCGGTGAGGCGGGTTTCCAGGACGTTCTTGTGCCACTCGTGCGGGGTGCGCTCGATGAGGCCGCGCTCCTGGAGGTTCTTGAGCACCGTGTTCATGGTCGGGGGCGTCACCCCGCAGGCCCGCGCCAGTGCGGCCGCGGAGATCCCGGGACTCTCGGAGAGGTAGAGCAGGGCCGCGTACTGCGGAACCGTCAGTCCGGCCGGCTTGAGCGCCGCGTGCTTGGCGCTCTGGAGCGCCCGCTCGGCGAGCTTGATGGAGGATCCGAGGCGCTCGGACGCGGGCATGGACGTCATCTCCGCATCGTAACGGGTGTGCGCAGGGGGAGACTCCGCCCTTGAGTGAGGGTACACCTGATACTTCGAACCTTGATGAGTATTCGAACCTTGACGAATATTAGAGTTCTAATCTAGCTTCGTGTTCATCGCCGGTAGGGGTCTGCGGTCCCCGGTCCGTGCGTGCTTGCTCCGGTTCCTGGCTTCGGGAGCCGGATCTCCCTTGCTACCGAGAGGCGTTCACCTTGTCCCGCGAGGTATCCACCTTCTTGTCCCGCAGCAACCGGCGTCGGCGCCATGTGCTGGGCGCGGCCGCACTGGCCCTGACGGCCGCCTCCGCTTCCGTCGCCATCGTCGCCACGGCCCGGGCGGACGTACCCGCCTCCCATCCGGCCGCCGCCCATCCGGCCGCCGCCCAACAGGACGCCCGTGCGCGGGTTTTGGCCGCGTACGACCTGCCGGGGGACCGTGTCTACCCCGAGGGGATCGCCGCCGACCCGGTGAGCGGCGACATCTACGTCGGCTCCTATACGACCGGCGCCGTCTACAAGGCGACACCCGGCCACCGCACCGCCGAGGTGTTCCTGCCGGCCGGTACCGACGGGCGGACCACGGCGAACGGCCTCAAGGTCGACCGGGCCGGTCGCCTCTGGGTCACCGATTCGACCGCCGGTGTCGCCGTGTACGACCTGCGGAGCCGCGCGCTCATCGCGCGGTTCGACGTCACGGGGCCGGCCAAGTCGTTCGTGAACGACCTCGCGCTCACTCCCGACGGGACCGCGTACCTGACGGACAGCTACCGGTCCGTCCTCTACCGGGTCACCCCGCGGCAATTGGCAAGGGCTGCGACGCACGGCCGACGGGCCGACCTGACCGCCGCCTACGACCTGACCGGCGCGCTCGGCCCGCGCCCGGCGGGCGCCGTCACGCTGAACGGCATCGCGGCCGACCGCTCAGGCCGCTCTCTGCTGACCGTCGACATGACCGCCGGGACGCTGTACCGCGTCGACCTGCGCTCCGGTGCGGTGCGACGGGTCGCGCTGCACGGCGGGAACGTCCTGCACGGCGACGGCCTGGAGCTGCGCGGCAATACGCTGTGGGTCGTCCACAACGTCACCAACACGATCAGCCGCTGGCACGTCTTCGACGACGGCGCCTCGGCGCGCCTGGAGCGCAAGGTCACCGACGCGGCGCTGCAGATCCCGACCACCCTGGTCCGCAGCCACGGGCGCACCCTCGTGGTGCGGTCCCAGTTCGACAAGGGCGGTCCCATGGGGTCGGGAACGCCGCAGATCCCGTTCACGGTGGCAGTGGTGTCCGGTATCTGATGCCGGCCGACCGGTGACCCCGGCGAGGCGGACCCCGGCGAGGACGCACGAAGGGTTTCGGCGCCCCGCCGGGGTCCGTCCGGTCCGACTGGTCTGGCTCAGGGGTGCCAGATCTCCTTGATGCTGTTGATCTCGCCCTCGGAGTCCAGGGTGATGTCGTAGATGTTCCCGGAGCAGCTGTAGGGCGCCTTCACGGCGCTCGGGTTGGTCATGCAGTCGCCGGCGTGCATCCACAGCTGGCCGACGGGAACCGACTTCGTGCTGCCGGATCCGGTGGCCAGTTCCGCCTTGACGTCTCCGGCGAAGAGGTAGTACTTGGCCTTGCCCTGACCGTGGTAGATCCAGTCGTTGGGCGTGCAGACCGGCTTGGCGTCCTTGGCGGACAGCGAGCCCTTCGACGGCGGCACCGCAGGCTCGACCATCTTGTGCCCGGCCGGCAGCTTCGGCGGCGTTCCGCAGTCCCCGGGGCCGTCGGCCTGATCGGAGGCCTTGTCGCTCGGGGCGCTCGGGGCCGGCTTCTTCGACGGCTGGGCGGAGGCGCTGGAGTCACCGGAGCCGGCGCTGTCGCCGTAGGGGTCGTCCTCGGGGCCGCAGGCGGTGAGGCCGGCGCCGAGCGCGGTGACGAGCGCAAGCGTGCTGAGGAGTCGGTGAGTTGGCTTCATGCTGAAATGTCCCCCGTGAAGCGATGAAGAATGACGTGATCATGATTGATCGGGAGAGTTCTACACCAGGGGGCGATGCGAGACCTAATTCGCCACGACAACGGCTGTCGTGACCCGCGTCATTTCTCCAGGGGGGAGGCCAGTGCGGCGGCGGTCCGGAAGAGGTTGACGACACTCATGGCATGCCTCCCGGCGGACCCCTCCGGTAGTAGGGGGAAGGGTCCGCGCATCGCGCTCAATGGATGCTGGGAAGCTGGCTGACCTGCGGTGATAGAGGGACGGCCGAGGGGCGAAGCTTCATGTTCGGCCGCTCGGGCGGTCCAGGGACGGGGTGATCATCGCGGCGAGAACCGCGTGCAGGTCTTCACCCGGTAGCGGGCGCAGGGGGCGTGACAAGCGGTCGGAGCGGTAGTGCCAGTGGTGATCGAGGTCGGGGTGGATATCGTCCGACTCCTCGAACGCGGCGGCACTGCCCAGGAGTTGGGACAGCACGACGGCGAGGTCCCGCCAGGCGACGTGACCGCTGAGGGCATTGGCCACGCCGTGCACGGGGGCGTCCAGGCAGGAGACCACCGCCCGGGCCAGCGCCGCGGCGTGTACCCAGGGGGCGCCGTACCAGGCGTGGCCGCCGGCGCCCGGGCGGGGGAGGGCCAGCGGCCTGCCCTCGCGGGCGGCCTGATAGAGCACTCCCGTGGCACCCCACCGCAGTTGGTCGCGCAGTCGGTCGTGCGGGCCCCAGACCAGCGGGGAACGGACCGCGCTCGCGCCGCCCCGGCCCGCGGTGCCGGCCGCCCGGAGCAGCCGCGCCTCACAGTCGAGCTTCGCCCGGCCGTAGGGGCTGAGCGGTTCGTGCGCAGGGGACTCCTCGGCCACCTGGCCGCCCACGGGATGCCCGTACGCGTCCACGCTGCTGACGAAGACGAACGGGCCCCGCGACCAGGCGTCCACCATGGCGTCCATCGCCGCCACATCCACCTCGGGCCGGGTGAAGGTGCAGGCCGCGTGGATGACGGCGTCCGCGCTCCGGACGGCCTTGCGCAGCCCGTCGAGATCGGTGAGGTCGCCCTCGATGACGTCGACGCCGTCCGCGGCGACCAGGTGCGCGGATTCCGGACGGGCCAGGGCCAGTACGGGGCGTCCCTGGGCGGCGAGTTCCCGGAGGAGGAAGCTGCCGACGCCGCCGGTGGCACCGGTGACCAGGACGGTGCCTTGCCGGGGCCGGCCGGTCTGCCCTGCCCGTCCCGCGTGCCCTGTCCGTTCTCCCTCAGCCGTCCGGTCCGTTCGGCAGGTTCGCGCCGGTCGGGCGGATGCGGCGGCGCGTTCCGCCGCCCGCTCGTCGAGGAGGGCGGAGATCGCGCGGGGGGTGCGGGCCTGCATGATGTCCAGGCCGGTCAGGGGCAGGGTCAGGGCGCGGCGCAGGCGTTCGGCGAGCTGGACGGCGGCGAGGGAGTGGCCGCCTAGGGCGAAGAAGTCGTCGTCCGGGGCGGGGTGTCGGCCCAGGAGTGCCGCGAAGCCCTCGCGTACCGCGTCCGTGTGCGGTCCCTCGGGTGCGGGGAGCGGAGGGAGGCCGGGCAGCCGGGCCGGGTCCACCGTGCCGTCGGCGGTGCGGTGGAGAACGTCGAGCAGGGTGACGGCGGCCGGGACCAGGTCGGGCGCCAGGCGCTCCCGCAGATGGGCGCGGAGCTCGGCGGGCGACGGGCCGCCGAGCTCGCGCAGGACCGCATAGGCGAGCAGCGGGCCACCGGGAGGGGAGACCACCGCGGCGTCGGAGAGATGCGGGTGGGAGTGCAGCAGCCTCTCGGCGGGGTGGACGTCGCCTCCCTCCAACTCCGGTGCTTCGTACGCCTGTTGACCATCGGCCTTGGATAGTTGAGAGAGTGGCAGGTCGTCCGGGGCGGTGGCGAGTGCGGTGAGGAGCGCGGCGTAGGTGGCGCCGAGGTCGGTGGCTGCCCTTTCGTCCAGTGCGGCGCGGCGGTACTGGACCAAGGCGGCCGGCCGATCGGTGTCGACGAGGCCGAAGGAGAGGTCGAACTTGGCTTCCCCCACGCCGACTTCGACGTACTCCGCGTCCGTCCCGGGCAGTCGCAGCGCCGTCGGCACGCCGAGGACGTCCGCGGTCACCCGCACCAGGGACGTTCCGTCCGCACCGCGCGCGGCGGCGCCGAGCCGGTCCACGATGAGGTCGAACGGCACGTCGGCGTGCTGCTGGGCGTCGAGCAGTGCGGCACGCACCCGGGTCAGCAGCGTGCTGACGGACGGGTCGCCGGAGGCGTCGACGCGTAGCGGGAGGGTGTTGACGCACAGCCCGACCAGCCCCCGCATCGCCGTTCCCCTGCGGTGTGTACCGGCGATGCCGATCACCAGGTCGTCCTGGCCGGTGCAGCGGTGCAGGGCGGCGAAGGCCGCGGCGAGCGCCACCGTGAACGGCGTGGCGCGGTGCCGCCGGCCCAGCTCGCGCAGGGCGGCCGGTACCTCGGGGGCGAGCGGTGTGGTGTGCGTCCCGGTGGGCCGGGCGGTGGTGTCGGTGGGCGGGGACGTGGGGCCGGGGAGCCGTGGGGGAGCGGCGCCTTCGAGGAGGTCGAGCCAGTGGCGCAGCCCCTCGTCGAGGAGGTCTGTCGCGGCGCGGTGTTCCTGCCGGGCGAAGTCGGCGTACTGGGGCGGTTGGGGCTGCGGCTGTGCGGGGTCGGGCCCGGGAGCGGAGGTTTCCCGCGGTCGGGCGGCGGTCTCGTACAGTGCGGCGAGTTCCTCCGCCACGGTGTTCAACGACGGTCCGTCCAGGGATATGTGATGGAACGTCAGGAGGGCGGTGTGGTCCTGCGGGCCGTGTCGCAGGACGAGTGCGCGGGGCACGGTCCCGGTGGCGAGGTCGAACGGGCGGCGGGCCTCCGCCGCCAGCAGCGGTGCGGCGTCCGCCGGGTCGGCCGGGACCACCGGCACCGCGATCGACCCGGGTGCCGGGAGCACCTCCTGGTACGGCTCGCCGTCCCGCTGTACGTAACGGGTGCGCAGGATCTCGTGCCGGCGGACGAGCGCGGTCAGCGCAGCGGCCAGCGCCTCGACGTCGAGCGGGCCGCGCAGCCGGGTGGCGAACGGCACGCTGTACGAGGCGCCGTCATGACCGAGCCGGTCCATCAGCCACATGCGGTGCTGGGCGCGGGAGAGCGGTGCCGGGCCGCGGTCGGCGGAATCGGCGAAGGGCGCCCTCGGTGCCCTGCCCGGGGCGCCGGAGCGGGCCGCGGCACGTTCCCGGGCCCGGCGCAGCAGCTCCTCCTGGAGGGCAGGGGCGGCGGGGTGGTCAGCGGCCATCGGTGTCCTCCGGGGCGTGCGGGTGAAGATCACCGTGCGCAGCGAGCAACGCCCGCTCGACCAGGGCGGCCTGGCCGGCCACGGTGGGGGAGCCGAAGAAGTCGGCGAGCGACAGCTCGACGCCGAGTTCCTCGCGGAGGTCGTCGGTGACGACGAGCGCGAGCAGGGAGTGGCCGCCGAGGGCGAGGAAGTCGGCCTCCGGGCGGGTCACTTCGCAGCCGAGAAAACGGCCCCAGACGTCGGCGACGGCCTGCTCCAGCGGCGTCAGCGGGCCGTCCGGGAGAGGCGTCGGCGATCCGACCGCACCGTCCGTGCCGCCCGCGCTCTCCGCACCGTCCTGGCCGCCCGGGGCAGACGCCGGCGATCGGTCCGCATCCTCGGAACCGTCCTGATCGTGCGGCGTGCGCAAGTCGGTGAGCAGGCGACGGTCGACCTTGCCGGAAGGGTTGAGCGGCAGGTCGGTGACGACGGTCAGTTCGTCGGGCACCAGGTGGGCGGGCAGGGTCGCGGCCAGCCGGTCGCGCAGGGCCTCCGGCCGGGGCACGGGACGACCGGGTGCGGCCACGACGAAGCCGACCAGCCGGGCGTCGTCGGGGGAGGGGCGGTGCACGGTGACGGCGGCATCGGCCACCTCGGGCTGCTCCCGGAGCGCGTACTCGACCTCCCCCGGCTCGATCCGGAAGCCGCGCACCTTCACCTGGTCGTCCGTACGGCCGTGGAAGTCGAGCACGCCGTCCGGGCGACGGGAGACGACATCGCCGGTGCGGTACAGCCGGCCCCACCGGGGGTGGGTGGTGAAGCGTTCGGCGGTCAGCTCCGGACGGCCGGTGTAGCCCAGGGACAGGCGGCTGCCGCCGACCCACAGTTCGCCCCGCTCACCGTCCGGGACCGGCCGGCCGGCCTCGTCCACGACGTGCGCGGTGGCCCCCGCGATGGGACGGCCGATCGGTATCCGGCCGGCGCAGTCGGCGGCGGTGACCCGGTGGGCCGTGGCGAACGTCGTCGTCTCCGTGGGGCCGTAGCCGTTGATCAGCTCCAACCAGGGGAACGCCCGTAACACGTCGCGCGCATGGTGCGCGGCGAGTGCCTCGCCGCCGACCACGACCGTGCGCAGCGGCGCGAAGATCCGCGAACGGCGCACCGCCAACTGGTGGAAGAGCGCGGTGGTGAAGAAGGCCACCGTCACCCCGTGCCGCTCCGCCTGCCGGGCCAGGTCCTCGAACGAGGGCCGCTCGACGGTGCACACCACGACCGCGGCGCCGTTGGCGAGGGCGCTCCACACCTCGAAGGTCGACGCGTCGAAGGTCAGCGGCGAATGGAACAGCACCCGGTCGCGGGGCGTCAGGGTGAGGTACTCCGGGGCCCTGACCAGCTCGGCGATCGCGCGGTGGGCGATCGCCACCCCCTTGGGACGACCGGTGGAACCGGAGGTGAACATGATGAACGCGGCGGCGTCGGGGAGGGGTCCGTCGGCCTGCGGTTCCTCGGCGGGGGCCTCCTCAACCGGTGAGGCGTCCTGCGGTGCGTCAGGCAGGGCGAGGGCGGGACCGGCCGGAGCGGCTGATTCCAGCAGCTTGGCGTCCCCGACGACCAGCGATACGCCGGCCTGTGCGGCCAGAGCCTCGCTGCGCGGGCGCGGGTGCGCCGGATCGAGCGGTACGCACACGGCGCCCGCCCACCACAGCGCGAGCTGAGCGATGACGGTACGGGCCGAGCGGGGCGTCAGCAGCGCCACCGCGTCACCCTGGCGGACTCCCCGCCGGCGCAGCTGCCCGGCGAGCGCGCGGGCGGCACGGACCAGCTGCGCGTACGTGAGCGTGGTGTCGCCGTCCGCCACGGCCAGGGCGTTCGGGGTCCGTTCGGCGTGCCACGCCACGAGTGCCGGGAGGCTGGTCGGGGCGGGTTCGCTCGACGGGGTGCTTTCGGTGGGCACGGGCCCTTCCTTCCGGGTGTCGTCGGGGTGCGCGGACAGAGGAGTGGTCATCTCAGTCCCGTCCCGGCTTCGGGTCCGCATCCGCCTCGGCATCCGCGCGACGGGCGTCCACCAGGGCGGCCACGGCGCGCAGGTCGGGCTGGCGGAGCAGCTCCGGCGCGCGCAGCCGTACCCCGGTCTCGCGCCGGATGACGGTCAGCAGACGGGCGGCGATCAGCGAGGTGCCGCCCGCCGCGGTGAAGTTCTCGGCCAACGTGGTCTCCGGGCGGGCGAGCAGATCGCGCACCGTGTCGAGCACCAGCCGTTCCCCCGGGGTGGACCCGTCGGGTCGCACATCCGACCTGGACGGCTCGGCGCCTTCCTCGGTCGCCCGGCGCATCAACTCCGCCCTGTCCACCTTGCCGTTGGCGTCCAGGGGGAAGGTGTCGACGATGCGTACGGCCGAGGGGACGGCCTGCTCGGGCAACCAGGCCCGCACCGCGGTGAGCACACCGTCGGCGAAGTCCTCCGCGGTGGGCGCCGTACCGCTCGGGCCGGCGCCGCCGGCCGGCCGTACGTACGCCACCAGGCGGGCGCGGCCGTCGGACGTACGGGGTGCGACGACCACGGCGCTGCGTACCGCCGGGTCCTGCTCCAACGCGGCCGCCACCTCCGCCGGTTCGATCCGCACGCCGCTGATCTTCACCTGGTCGTCCAGGCGTCCGAGGAACTCCAGCAGCCCGTCGTCCCGCATCCGCACCCGGTCCCCGGTGCGGTACAACCGGTCCACGCCGGGCGGCAGGGCGAGATCCGCGGGCGGGGCGGTGAAGCGGCGGGCGGTCAGTTCGGGGTCCAGATAGCCGAGCGCCAGACACCGTCCGCCGAGGCGCAACTCGCCCTCGGTGCCGCGGGGAACGGGACGGCCGTCGGCGTCGGTGACCACCACGGTCACCCCCGGCACCGGCCCGCCGATCGGCGGCGCGCCCGCCCCGTCCGCCTCGGCGGCGTCCGTGCCGCGCATGGCGTACGAGGTGGCGAGGACGGTGGCCTCGGCCGGGCCGTAGGCGTTGTGGACGGTAGCGGTCACGTCCGCGGCCGGACGGCGGCGCAAACGGTCGCCGCCGACGATGAGGTGACGGAGTGTCAGGTCGGCGGGCCAGGGACGGTCGAGCAGCGGCTCGATCATCGGGGTGGCCCCGATCGCTACCGATACCGCCGCCTCGCGCCACCAGTCGGTGAGCACCTGCGAGTCCCAGCGCACCTCGTCCGGCGCGGGCACCAGCGCGGCGCCGGACGTCAATCCGGCCCACAGCTCCAGTACGTGCGGGTCGAAGGCGACGCCGATGAGCAGGGAGTGGCGGTCGCCCGGGGCCAGGCCGGTCTCCGTGCGGTACCAGTGGAGCAGGGTGCCGAGGGCCGCCTCGCCGACCGCGACCGCCTTGGGGCGGCCGGTGGAACCGGAGGTGAGGACGGCGTAGAACGCACCGGAGGGCGCGCGACGGGTCCCCGTGCCGGGGCCGTCCGCGAACGCTGCGACGGCCTTCGCGGGGGCGTTGGCGCCCGCCACCGGCAGGGGCAGCACCACTTGCGCCACTCGGTCGACGTGCCCGCCGCGTTCCCCCTGTCCGGATGTCCGGAATCCGGCCGGCAGCAGCGCCGGATCGCCGATCAGGCAGGCCACGTCGAGGTCCTCGGTGACCGTCTCGATCCGGCGTTCACCGGGCTGCGGGCCGAGCGGCAGGTAGACCGCGCCGAGCCGGGCGAGCGCGACGGCGGTCACCACCAGCGCGGCCGAACGGTCCAGGCAGACGCCGACCAGGTCGCCGGGCCGGACCCGGTCCCGGAGCGCTGTGGCCATCTCGTCGGCTGCGGCGTCGATCTGCCGGTACGTCCAGGTGTGCGCGCCGTCGATCACCGCGGGCGCCTCGGGTGAGCGGGCCGCCCACTCCGTGAAGCGGGAGAGCACCTCGGCCGGGATTCCGGTCGCGGGCGTGGCGCCGTGGGCGATGCTCAGTGCCCCTTCCTGGGCACGAAGGGTCTGACGGGTCTGAGGGGCCTGCGCGGTCCGGGGCGCCTGGGTGGTCGGGTTCGGGTGCATCACGCCTCCGTCGCAGTGGTCGCAGCGGTCACAGCGGCAGCGGTGGCCGAAACGGCCGTGGCGGTCGCAGCAGTCGTCGTGGTCGGGGGAGCCGCGGCCGTGGGGGGCTCGGCGGCGAAGGACGCGAGGGCGCCGGCCTGGTCGGCGAGTACCGGGTTGCGGAAGAGCAGCCGCAACGGCGGGCGGGCACCCAGGTGGGGCTCCAGCCAGGCGGCCAGCTGCGCGGCGAGCAGCGAATGACCGCCGACGTGGAAGAAGTGCGAGGACGACGCGAAGCGGCGGTGGCCCAGGACCTCCTGCCAGCCGTCGGCGAGCAGCGCCGTCAGCGGATCGTCGGACAGCGGGCCGGTGGCGACGGCCTCCTCGGACGGGGCCGCCGGCTCCACCGGGACCGTCGGCTCCAGCGCCGCGGCCGTACGGGACAGCGCCACCCGGTCCGGCTTGCCGCCGGCCAGCCTCGGCAGCACGTCCAGCCGGGCCCACCGCCCCGGCACCAGAGCGGCCGGCAGCCGACGGCTCAACTCGGTGTGCAGGGCCTGCTCATCCCACTCCTGGCCGTTGGCGCCCTGGCCGGTGTTCTCCAGGAAGCCGACGAGCCGGGGCCCGCCGGGCGCCTCGCGGTCCAGGACGACGGCGCAGGACCGGCCGCCGAGCACGGCCGAGGCGGCGGACTCCACCTCCTCCAGCTCGATGCGGTAGCCGCGCAGCTTGATCTGGTTGTCCCGGCGGCCCAGGAAGTAGAGCAGCCCGTCGCGGCCCCGGTAGCCGAGGTCACCGGTGAGATAGACCCGCTCCCCGCCCAGCGCGTCGACCGTGACGAACCGGGCGGCGGTGGCCTCCGGGTTGCCGACGTACCCCTCGGCGAGCCCGGCCCCGGCGATGGCCAGCTCGCCGACCGCGCCGTCCGGCAGCGGACGCTGCCCGGGGTCCAGGACGTGGATGCGCTCACCGGGCAGTTCGGTGCCGAGCGGGATCTCCGCGCCCTCGACCAGGCCGTCGCGGGTGATCTCGTGGACGGTGGAGCTGACGGCGGCCTCCGTCACGCCGTAGACATTGAGCACGGTGGCGTCGGTGTCGACGAGGAAGTCGCGCATCACCTCGGCCGGGAGGCGCTCCCCGCCGAGGACCAGCAGCCGCGGCGCCCATCGGCCGTCGCGCAGGGCGGGGGCCAGGTCCGCGCGGGTGGCGAGGAAGTAACTGGTGGGCAGGTTGGCCACGGTGACCCGGGCGGCGGTCAGCAGCTCGGTCAGCTCGGCCCCGGTCGGCACCTCGTACTCCGGCACGACCAGGCACGCCCCGGCGTACAGCGACGGCAGCACCTCTTCCAGCGCCACGTCGAACGACGGCTGCGCGAACAGCAGCACCCGGTCACCCGGCGCCACGCCGAACCGCTCGGCCGCGCCGGTCAGATGGTTCGCCAGCGCCGCCCGTCCGACGGCCACGGCCTTGGGCACACCCGTCGAGCCCGAGGTGTGGATGATGTACGAAGTGTCCGGCACCACCTCCGCGGTCCGGGCCTGCGGAAGGACCGGGGCGTCGACCGGGGCCACCGGGATTCCCGCGGGGACGGAGGGGAGCAAGGGGCCGGTGCCGGTGGCCGTGGCGGGGGTCAGGACCAGGGCCGGGGAGAGCCGCTCCAGCAGCAGCTCCAGCCGCGCCGGCGGGTCGGACGGCGACAGCGGGCAGTACACCGCTCCGCTCCGCAGACACGCCAGCAGCGTCACGACCGAGTCGACGCCGCGCGGCAGCACCGCGGCCACCGGCTGACCGGCCGTCACACCCGCGGCGCGCAGTCGCCGTACGAGCGAGTCCACCTGCGCGTCGAGATCGCCGTAGGTGATCCGGCGGGCGCCGACGAGCAACGCTGGCAGTGACGGGTCGTGGGCGGCGGCGGGTTCCAGCGGGTCACGGGTGGCACCGTCGTGGACCGCCGTGGCGAGGGGCGTGTCGGCCGGTGCCGGGGCGGGTTCCGGGGCCGACGGCAGCGCCAGGTCGGCGAGGACGGTGCCGGGAGCGTCGAGGTAGGCCCGCAGCAGGTCGAGGAACCGCCCGGCGAGCAGCTTCGCCACGTCCTCCCCGAACATGTCGGCGTCGTAGTCCCAGACCAGCGTCATGCCCGGCGCACCGTGCCGCGGCGTGACCCCGCGCCGGTCGTCCGGCAGCAGCACCACGTCCAGGTCGAAGCGGGTGGTGCCGGTGTTGAAGCCCTCGAACAAGGTGATGTCCAAGCCCGGCACGTCGATCTCGGGAAGCTCCGCGTCGTGGGCGCTGAACATGACGCTGAACAGCGGGTTGTCCGCACCCGAGGTGTGCAGGCCGAGCGCCCGGGTGAGCTCTTGGACCGGCACCTCCTGGTGCGGCAGCGCACGGATCAGGGTGTCGGTCACCTCGTCCATGGACTCCTCCGCCGGCGCGTCCGGATCAAGCCGGAGCGGGAGCGGGATCGTGTTGACGAACATCCCCACCGCGTCCTCGAACCCGCGCGGGCGGTTGCCGACCGCGGTGCCGATGACCATCTGTGTGCGGCCGCTGTGCCGGCGCAGCAGCTCGGCGAAGAGCCCCAGCAGTGTGGCGAACGGCGTCAGACCGCGCGAACGGGCGTGCTCCCGCAGCCGTTCGGCCAGGTCGGCGCCGATCGACTGGCGTAACTGCCCGCCGTGGTGCCGGCGCCGCGACCCCGGCCGGGTCAGCCCGGGCAGCGGCATGTCGTAGGAGAAGTCGCGCAGTTCACCGGTCCAGAACTCAAGGCCGGCCCGCCGCTCCTCGTCGCCCGCGGCACCGCTCTCCCGCTGCACCCGGACGTGCTCGGCGTACGACGATGCGGCGGGCAACTCGACCGGCTCGCCCAGGACATGGCCCCGGTAGACGGAGAAGACGTCCCGCAGCAGGATCGCGAAGGAGTGGCCGTCGTGGATCAGATGGTGCTCGATGTGGATGAGCCGGTGCCGGTTCTCCGCCAGCCGGACCAGCGTCCAGCGCAGCAGCGGCGCCTGATAGGTGTCGAGCGGGGTCTCCGCCTCGGTGCGCAGCAGATCCTCGAAGGCCCGGTCGGGGTCGTCCGCCCCGCTCAGGTCCACCGTCCGCAGCCGCGGCGCACAGCCCTCGGCGACGCGCTGGCCGGGCACCGCCCCGGGGACGGCGACGAGTTCCAGCCGCAAGCCGGGGTGCCGGTCGAGGACGGCGGCGAGCCCGCGGCGCAGGGCTTCGACGTCGAGGGTGCCCCACAGGTCGAGTGCGGCGGTGAAGTTGTACGCACGGCTGCCCGGCTGCACCTGTTCGTGCAGCCAGACGATCTCCTGCGAGGAGGAGAGCGGAAGCATGGGCGGTCCTTGATGAGTGGTCGGATCGGGGTGGCGCGGCCGGCCTGGTCGGGCCGGGCGCGCAGTGCGCAGGCCGGGCCGCGGATCGCGCGGCCGGCCGCGGGGTGGCTTCAGGACATGGGTCGGACGAGGAACCGGACGGGGAAGCGGGAGGCGGCCGGGTCAGCCGGCCGTGGCGGGCGGGGCACCCAACGCGCCGGTCAGCGCGGCGAAGGCGCCCTCGGCCGTCTCGTCGGAGTGCACCGCGCGGTCCCACACCATGCGCAGTTGCAGTTCCGGGCCCTGGGCGACGGACACCGCGAAGGGCCCGCGCACCGCTCTGCCGTCGATGTGGACCTCCCGGCCCGTGACACCGCCGAGCCGGAGCGGGGGCCGCCGCCGGGCGTCGTCCACGGTCAGCAGCCCGTCGAGGCCGCCCCGCCATCCGGAACCGGCGGCCCGTGCCGCGTGCACCACCGCGTCGAACGGCGTGCCGGCGTGGTCGAGATCGTCCCACCACGCACCGGCCGTCTCCTCCGGCGTCACCGGGCCGGTGCCCGTCGCGGTGGGGAAGACCACGGTGTTGAGAAAGCAGCCGAGCACCGGCGCGGCGCCGTGCGGACGGCCGCCCCACGGATAGCCGAGCGGCACCACGTGGCCCTTCCCGTACAGCACCTCGGCGGCGGCGCGGCAGGCGTCGAGCAGACGGGGGAAGGACGCCCCGGTCTCCGGGGCGGGTATCCGCCGCTCGGCCGAACCGCTCGGCAGCCCGTCGTGCGCCGGGCCCGCCGGCGCGTTCGCGGGCCGCGCCCGTTCACGCACCGCGCGGAGCCGGTCGCCCCAGTAGGCCATCGCGGCCGGCGAACCCGCCTGCTCCTCCGCGGCCAACTGCAGGAGTACGGCCTCCCGGTAGGCGTCCAGCTCGGCGGCGGCATCGGCGGGCGACGGGCCGTCCGCCGCGCGGCCCGCGGCGTAGGCGGCACCCAGCTCCTCGACGATCCGGTTCAGCGACTGGCCGTCGCACGCGGTGTGCTCCAGCACGACGGCGAGCACCTCCCGCGGCCCGTCGGCGCCCGGTCCCTCCTGGCCGTCCGCGCCGTCCGGGGCATCCGTCACGAGGAACAGCCGCAGCGGCGCCCCCTGCGGGGCCCAGTCGTCCAGGACCCGCCGCAGCGCGGCCGCCGTGTCCTCCCCCGGCGCGAGGACCACCCGCGTCACCGGAACCTCCGGCGCCCCCAGCCGGAGCACCGGCGTACCCCGCAGTACCTCAGGACGGGCGCGCAGCACCGGATGCAGTACGGCGAGGCGCAGGGCGGCCGCGGTGAGGCGCGCGAGGTCCACCGTGCCGCGCGGGAAGGAGAAGAACATCGGCACCAGGTCGGGCCGCCCGGCCGGGTCCATGGCCCGTACGAGGACGAAGCGCCGCTGGGCACCGGTGACCGGCAACAGGGCCGGTGCCCCGTCGTCGAGCCGGTGGAAGCGGGCCAGGTACTGGCTCGTGATGCTGTGCACGGAAGCCTCTCTGGGGAGGAGAAGTGAAGTGGGGGGAGGTGGGAGAGGGAGGGGAGAGGAGGGGCGGGCGGGCTCGGGCGGAGCGCCCTCTCATCGCCGCGCGCGTCAGCCGCGTCCGGCGGCCTCGACCGGCTGGTCGGCGTCGGCACCGGCGTCGGTGCCCTCGTTCAACTCCTCATCCGCGGTGCCCAACCCGCCCTCGGCGCCCGGAAGTTCACGCATTCGCCGCAGCGGCGACAGCAGCAGCGGCAGCGGTACGGCGAGGAACCCCGCCGCGCACCACACCAGCGCCACGCGGGCGCCGAACGCATCGGCCAGGGCGCCGCCGACCAGCGCACCGAGGGGCAGGGTGCCCCACATCACGAACCGCAGCGTGGCGTTCATCCGGCCGAGCAGCCTCGGTGGGCAGACGGTCTGCCGGAAGCTGACCTGGGCGACGTTGTAGACGACCGCCCCGAAGAAGACCACGCCGGAGCCGAGGGCGAACAACGACGCTCCCGCGCCGCGCCCGGACAGGGGCCACAGCAGCGCGAACGGCCCGGTGGCCAGGGCGGAGAGCCAGATGATCCGGGCCCGGCCGAGGCGGGCGGCGAGCGGGCCGGCGCACAGGGCACCCGCCAGCCCACCGAGCGCGGCGGCGGACAGCACCAGACCGACCGCTGCGGGTGCCAGCCCCAGCTCCCGTACCAGGAAGACGGACTGGGTGGCCATCAGCATGGCGGAGAAGAGATTGGCCAGCCCGGTGGCCACGGCGATCACCCGTAGCAGACGGTGGCCGAACACGAAGCGCAGCCCCTCACCGACGTCCTTGCGCAGTGAGGCCCCCGGCACGCGCTCCGGGAGGGTCTCCGGCCGCTTGATGCGCCACAGGAACAGTGCGGAGAGCGCGTAACCGCAGGCGTCCGCCACGATGGCCAGCGGCGCGCCGAGCAGCTGCACCAGGCCACCGCCGAGCCCGGGGCCCGCGACCTGTGCCGAGGAGCGGACGGTCTCCAGCGCCCCGTTGCCGGCGACCAGTTGGTCCTTGGTCAGCAGTTGGGGCACGAAGCTCTGGTGGGCGACGTCGAAGAAGACCGTGGCCACGCCGGTGACCAGGGCGACGACATACAGCTGGGTCATCGTCAGCACCCCGGCGACCGCGGCCAGGGGAATGCTCGCCATGGCCACGGCCCGCACCACATCGGCACGGATCAGCAGCGGCAGCTTCCGCATCCGGTCGACCCAGGCCCCCGCGGGCAGGCCGACCAGCAGGAACGCCGCGGTCTCGGCAGCGGTGAGCAGACCCACCTGGAAAGCGGGGGCGTTGAGCTGGAGTACTGCGACGAGGGGCAGCGCGACCAGGGTGACCTGGGAACCGAAGAGTCCGGCCGCGGCTCCGGTGAGGAGCAGGCGGAACTCGGGCATGCGCAGCGGGCCGCTTGTGGCGGCTCGGGGGCTGACGGGCATGTCGATGACATTCGGGGACCCGGCGATCGCCAGTCAAAACGAAGAGCGCAGTTTCAGACGGTTTTCTTTACCAATTGCGCACACAAACCGAAAATTTTCCGTCAGATCGCGGAAAACGCGGGATGTCTGGCACTGGCGGTGTCCTGGTGCGGGGCAGGTCCGGTAAGGCCGACGCGTGCTCAAGATCCCTCCGGTTCGCACGGAGTGCCACATGCCGCACTCTGACCGAAAACTGCCATCGATGTCCCGTTATGAACGGAACCCGCGATTCACCCGCTATGCGGCCACGGCGACCTCGGAGGGCCGGAGAAGTGGACCCGGGCTGTCGGCACCGTACCGGTCGCGGCCCTCACCGCCGCCCAACGTGCCGGCCGGCCGAACACGAGCCGCGGCACGCGGACCGCGCCGACCGGGTGCCGCTGCCCCGAACGTCCGTCATGTGCGGCCTTTGCACCTCGGCTGCGGCGGGGGAGTCACCCCTCGATGAGGGTGGCGACGGCCCGGCACAGGAGGTGCACGCTGCGCCGGAACTTCTCGTCCTGGCTGAGCCGGGGCATCTGCGTGAGCAGGAGCGGGAAGCGCGCGTGCAGGTCCGCGTAGACCTCTTCGGTGACGGGGGCCACCTCGGTCCCGCTCTGTTCCTGGAGGACGAAGCCGGTGATGTGGCTGAGCAGGGTGTCGGCGGCGGTGCCGCTGTGTTCGGAGGGGACACCGGCGTCGAGGAGGGTGTGCAGCAGGCGTTCCATCAGGGAGAGGCCGCCGGTACTGAGCATTCTGGGGCTGTCGACCAGTAAGAGCGCGCCGCCGGGATGCTTGAGCAGGGCCTGGCGCAGCGTGGTGGCCTGGACCTCGATCCGGTCCTGCCAGGGGGCCTCGGGCGGCAGCGCGGCCAGCGCGGCGCCGCCGGCGTCGTACGCCTGCCGACAGACCCGGTCGGCCATCATCGCGAGCAACTCGTCCTTGCCGCGTACGTGGTAGTAGAGGCTGCCCGCGTGCGCGCCGAGCCGTTCGGCCACCTGACGCATGGACAGGGCGTGGTATCCGACCTCGGCGAACGTGGCCATACCGGCATCGATGATCCGTTCCTTGGTGAGCTTCATCCCCTGACCCTAAAGGTTTTCCAACGGTGTTCGAAAGCTGTGTTAGCCTCCGCCCGACCATTTCGAACGGTGCTGCAGGGGGCGGGACATGGGCGGGCTGCTTTTCCACGTGAGCACGGCCGCGTTGATGGTGATGATCATCAACTGCGGGCTCGGCGCGATCGGACGGGACTCGCTGCGCGGCCGCCCCGTCCCGTGGGCCGCGGTCGGCCTGACCGTCCTGGCGGTGGCCGGTGTCGCGCTGCAGCTGTGCTGGTCGGGCGCCATGGCCGCGCTCGACAGCGACCCGGCCAAGACCGGCTGGTGGCGGGTGCTCACCTCGGTCTTCATGCAGAACGGCGGCCCGGCCGGCGCCCTGTGGAACATCGCCACCCTCGCCCTCGCGGCCGCGCTCGCGCAGTGGCTCTGGGGCGGCACGCTGACCCTGGTCTTCTTCGCCGCCGGCATCCTTCTGCCGGAACACCTCGACGCCCTGCTCGGTCTCGGCAGCGGCCCCAGCACGGACCCGCGCAACTTCGCCGGCAGTTCCGGCGCGACGTACTTCCTCGGGGCCACCCTGGCCGTGGCACTCCTGACCCGCACCCGCGTCAAGAAGCAGCAGGCCCTCGCGATCGCCGTCCCGGTGCTCGGCCTGCTGATGTGGCTCCTGCAGGAGAACGGCCACGGCCTGGTCGCCGTGTACGGCTTCGCGCTCGGCGCCCTGGCCTGGGCGGTGCGCCGCTCCTTGGGGCGCACGGACACCGAGCCGTCGCCGCACTCCGCGTAACGGCGAGTCGGACGAAGGCGAGAGCAGTCGGCGACGCGCAGCGCGCCGCGCTCGACCGGAGCTCCGACCTCCCGGAGCGGGCCGGAGCCGGTGCCGCCCGCAGCCGGTGCAGCGTCCCCAGCGCACCCTCGTCCGCCACGAGCAGACCGCGCACCCCCAACTCCGCTGCGCGCAGGGCGACGTCGACACCTCCGGCGAATGCGTCATGGCCGCGGGCGCGCAGCCCCGCGCCGCCGGAGCAGATGCGGGTGGAGCCGCCGATGTGCGAGAGGGCGGGCGTACGGAGGCTTGGGGTGCGGTGGTACGGGGCGGGCGCTGCTCCCGTACCACCGCACGTCTCAGGAGTGCCGCGGCCGTTCCGGCACGGTGGCCACTCAGGGACGCAGGAGCACTTGCCCCGTCCCCGGGTCGCCGTCGCCGACCAGCGCGATGGCCTCGGCGAACCGCTCCAGCGGGAACTCATGGGTGATGAGCGGCGCCGGATCGAGCAGCCCGCGGCCGAAGGCGCGCACCGCGTACGACCAGGCCGCCGACGGTGCCCCGAAGATGCTCCGGATCTCCAGCTGGCTCAGGGCCAGATGCACCGGATCGATCCCGGTCGCGCCC
Organism: Streptomyces sp. NPDC021749; assembly: GCF_040640655.1. NCBI lineage: Bacteria > Bacillati > Actinomycetota > Actinomycetes > Kitasatosporales > Streptomycetaceae > Streptomyces > Streptomyces sp. NPDC021749. The sequence goes on from NZ_JBFACE010000010.1 coordinate 206,253, forward strand.
GGTGGGAACATCCCGGTGAGCACCACCCGGCCGCCCCGGCGGGCCAGCAGACAGGACGAGGCCGCGGTCGAGCGCGCTCCCGCGGTCTCCACGACCAGGTCGAAGCAGCCGTTTTGCTGCGTCGCCTGCTCGGGCGTGCACACCGCGCTCGCATCACACCGCAGCGCCCGTGCCCGGCGCCCCGACCGCGGGTCGACCACCACCAGCTCGGCCGGCTCCGACGCGGCCAGCAGCTGCACCGCCAGCAGCCCGAGGGTTCCCGCACCGACCACCGCGATCCGCTCCCCGGGCCGCGGCCGCCCGGCCCGCACCGCAGCGGCGACCACGGCGGTCGGCTCCAACAACGCGGCGGCCCGCAGATCGGCGTCGTCGGGCAACGGGTGCAACAGCGCTGCCGGCACCGTGAGATGGTCGGCGAACCCGCCCGGCTCGGTGAACCCGGTCTCGGCGTACCCGCTGGTGCACAGACTGGTCTCGTCGGCCCGGCAGCGCTCGCACTTCCGGCACGCCCGGAATCCCTCGGCCACCGTCTTGCGCCCCACCAGCGCCGGATCGACCCCCGCGCCGACCGCCGCCACCGTGCCCGACCACTCGTGACCGGGCACGACGGGATAGTCGATGTACCCGGCGTCGCGCCGGCCGTCGTAGACCTCGCGGTCGCTCAGACAGATCCCGGCGGCGGCGACCCGCACCAGGACCTCGCCCGGGCCGGGCTCGGGCACCGCGCCGTACACCAGCCGGTGCTGCCCGGGCCGCTCGACGACGATCGAGCGACTGACCGCCGCCCCGCGCTCCCACTCCACTGCACGTCCGCCCGTTCGGTCGTCCGCCTCCCCGCCCGCCGGGCTCACCGCGGCCGCCTCTGCTCCCAGCCCTCGGCCCAGAGGTCGAACCGGGCCTGTTGCCGCGGGAATGCGGCCGCGGCGTCCGCGTCGAACTCGACGCCGAGCCCGGGGGCGTGCGACACCGAGAAGCAGCCGGTCTCCGGATCGACGTACGGGGCACCCCGCACCACCTTCGTGATCTCCGCGTCCGCGAAGTCGTTGAAGTGCTCCAGTACCTTGAAGTTCGCTGTGCAGGCGGCCAGTTGGAGCGAGGCAGCGGTCAGCACCGAGCCGCCGACGTTGTGCGGGGCCACCAGCACATAATGCGTCTCGGCCGTCGCGGCGAGCTTGCGCGCTTCGAGGATGCCGCCGAGGTGGCCGAGGTCCGGCTGGATGATGTCGGCGGCCTGCGCCTCGAACAGCTCCCGGAACTCGATCCGGTCGTGGATGCGTTCACCGGTCGCCACCGGCAGCTCCACCTTGTCCGCGACCTTCTTGAGCGCCTTGAGGTTCTCCGGCGGCACCGGTTCCTCCAGCCAGGCGGGCCGGAAGGGCGCCAGCTCACGGGCGAGCCGGACCGCCGTGGCCGGGCTGAACCGGCCATGCATCTCCAGCATCAGCTCGGTGTCCGGTCCGATGGCGTCCCGCACCGCCTCGATCAATGACACGGCGTACCGGGTCCGTTCGTGATCCAGCTCGAAGCGCCCGGTCCCGAACGGATCGATCTTCAGGGCCCGGTAGCCGCGCGCCATCACGTCCTGCGCCGCCTTGTGGTACGCCTCCGGGGTGCGCTCGCTGGTGTACCAGCCGTTGGCGTACGCCCGCACACGATCGGTGACCCGGCCGCCGAGCAGCTGCCACACCGGAACGCCGAGCGCCTTGCCCTTGATGTCCCAACAGGCCATCTCCACACAGGCGATCCCGGACATCACGATCTCACCGGCCCGCCCGTAATCCCCGTACTTCATCCGACGGACCAGATCCTCGACCGCGAACGGGTCCGACCCGCGGAGGTGGTTGGCCTCGGCCTCGCGCAGATAGCCGAGCAGGGCATCGGTGCGGCCGAGCATCCTGGTCTCGCCGACCCCGGTCAGCCCCTCGTCGGTGTGGACGAGCACATAGGTGAGATTGCGCCAGGGGGTTCCGACGACGTGTGTGCTGATTCCCGTGATGCGCACGGCAATTCCCCCTCCATGTCGTTCGAAATTTCGTCACTCGTTCGAAATGGTGGCGTGACCGTAGTCAGCTCCCGACAGGGGTGTCAATGGGGTGCGCAGCGGCCGGCACGTCCCCACCATTGCCCCGCGAACCACCCTGTGCGTAGCCTGCGTTCGGTATACCGGTCAGTGACCGGCTCCTCGAACGAAACGGGTGGTGAGGCACATGGGACGTCTGGTCCCCGCGGTGACCAGGGCGCTCGACATCCTTGAGCTGTTCCTGGAAGGCGACGGAACCCTCTCCGCGCCCGACATCACCCGGAAACTGCAGCTGCCGCGCACCACCGTGCACGAACTGGTCACCACCCTCGCCGCCCGCTCGTATCTGGTTCCCGCCCCCGGCCGGCCCGGCCACTACCGCCTCGGCGTCCGCCCCTACCAGCTCGGCAGCCGCTACGCCGAACAGCTCGACCTCGCCGCCGAGGGCCAGCAGGTGGCCCGCGAGGTCGCCGAGACCTGCGACGAGACCGTGCACGTCGCGATCCTGGAGGACCTCGACGTCATCTACATCGCCAAGGTCGACTCCATCCACGCGGTCCGCATGGTCTCGGCCGCCGGCCGCCGGCTCCCCGCGCACTGCACCGCCGTCGGCAAGATGCTGCTCGCCGCCCTGCCCACCGACGAACTGGACCTCCGCATCCAGGAAGCGGGCGCACTGGACGCGATGACGCACCACAGCATCACCGACCCCGAGGCGCTCCGCGCCGCACTCGCCGTCGCCCGCGAGCGCGGCATCGCCGTCGAGCACCGCGAGTCCAACCCGGACGTGAACTGCGTGGCCGCGCCCGTACGGGACGGCACGGGCCGGGTCGTCGCCGCCCTGTCGATCTCCGTACCCGTGATCCGCTGGAGCGAGGAACGCGAGGCCGAGCTCGCGGAGCTGGCCGCCAAGGGCGCGGGCGACCTCTCCGTACGCCTGGGGCACCGCGGCGGCCACCGATGAAGGCCGAGCTCGCGGTCCGCGCCTCGGCCACGCTCGGCGAGCGCCCCACCTGGGACCCGGCGACGGACCGCCCCATAAATGGAGGAACGATGACAGCAGACGGCCTCAGCCGCTTAACCTCCCGCGTGGCGCATTTCGTGCTCCACGGGCGCCGCCCCCGGTTCGACCACCCCGACTCCCACCGAGCGGCCCGGCCCAACCAGCACGCGGGCTTGATCTACCACTACCGTCCCTCCTCCCCGACGGGAGGCGGCGGCCTGCAGGGACCGCTCTGACGCTGGCAGGCTTCCGTTGGTCGGCCGGGGCCTGGATCATATTGCTGCCGCCCCGACTCTCCGGTTCGATGACCGGATGACGCACAACCCGACACCAGGGAACCCCCGAGGGCCCGAAGGCAGCCTCCGGCAGATTCGCCGGAGGCTGCCTGACCGTGGGGCTGATATTGCTCAGCGCCCTGCTGATCCTGGTGAGCTTCGCGGCCACCACCGAGCTCGACTCACCCGATGCCTTCCCGGGGCTCAAGGGCAACCGCAGCGGCCTTGTCCTGATGGCCCTCGTCCTCGGGCTGGCAGCACTACGGAACGGGCGTTGTCCGGGACGGGATCCGTTCCTGCCCGAGGAAGCGAGGCCACCGCACCGATGCCCGCGGCCCGCACTCAACGCCGCTTGACCCTCCTGTAACAGGAGGCCCTACGGTCCCGTGGCATGAAGATCGTTGTGCACGACACCGCCTCCGCCATGATCGACCTCCTGCAGCGACCGCTGGAGGAGCGTCCCGAGGCGCTGCGGGAGATGCTCGATCCGCTGCAGCGGGTGATGGCTCCGCTGATGGGGGACGTGGATTTGGTGCAGATGCACCGGGAGATGGGGAGTGGCTTTCGGATCGATCGGGAGGATGCGCGGTATCTGGCCGCCGTGCAGCAGATGCGGGACGCGCGGGTGTGGGAGCGGATCGAGGAGTCGCTTGCGGCGGCGTGGGAGAGGATCAGCCAGGCGGTGCCGGGGATCAAGCATGCGGAGACCGTGCATGTCGTCCTGGTACTGGGTGATCCGGATGATGACCACCTGACGGTGCGGAGCAGTGGCTACTTCGGGACGGGAGGGATTCCGGGGGCGATTCATCTGGTGATGTGGCCCACCGCGACGAGCCTGGAGAAGATCGGCCACGCTGCTGCGCACGAGCTCCACCACAACGTGCGGTACGCGAATGTGGTGTGGGACCCGATGGCCGTGACGGTGGGCGAACACGTCGTCGCCGAGGGGCTGGCCGAGGCGTTCGTACGGGAGTTGGCCGGGGAGGAGGCCATGGGTCCGTGGGCGACGGCGCTGAGCGGCGCCGGGCTGGACAGCGCGTACGAGAAGATCACTGCCGATATCGATGTCGCCGGGATGCAGAACCTGACCGGGTATGTGCTGGGCGATGCCACCGCGCGGCGGTTGGGGCAGCCCACCGTGGGACTGCCGGACTTCGCCGGATACGGGGTGGGGCTGCGGATCGTGGACGCGCATCTGGCGGCCTCCGGGCTCACCGCCGCTCAGAGCGTCGCACTGCCGGCGCGGGAGGTGCTCCGCAACGCGGGGGTGGCGACCGGCGCGTGACAGCGGGACGGGGGCGACTGTGGTGGCGGACGCCGGCGCGGGCACGGCAGAATCGCGGCCGTGAAGGTCAACATCACCGCGCGCGGACTCAATCGGGCCACCCTGGGGCGTCAACTGCTGCTTGAGCGAGCGAAGTTGGGGATCGTTGAGGCGGTTCGTCGGCTGGTGGCGCTGCAGGCTCAGCATGCGGCCTCGCCGTATCTCGCGCTGTGGAACCGGATCGCCGGGTTCAAGGCGGCGGACATGGATGACGCGTTCGCCCGGGGCGCGGCCGTCAAGGCGACCCTGCTGCGGATGACCTTGCATGCGGTGCACGCCGATGACTACCAGGTCTTCCGCGAGGCGATGCAGCCGACGCTGTACGCCTCACGGCTCGGCTACCACTTCGCCGCCACAGGACTCACGCCCGCGGACGGCGACGCACTGGTGCCGGAAGCGGTGAAGTTCGCCGAACAGGCCCGCACTTCCGCCGAGATGGAGAAGTGGGTGGAGCAGCAGGTCGGACCGGAGCGGAAGGCGGGGGCGTGGTGGGGGCTGCGGGCCTACGCACCGCTGTTGCACGTTCCGACGGGCGGCCCGTGGTCGTTCGGCACCCGGCCGTCGTACACCGCGGCGCGCACCGGCCCCGTGCCCACGGGCCGGGAGACGAGGAGGGAGGCGCTGACCACCCTCGTCCTGCGCTATCTGGCGGGGTTCGGGCCGGCGTCGGTGGCGGACGTGGCGCAGTTCGCCACGGTCCGGCGCGCACCGGTCCGCCAGGTGCTCACCGCACTCACCGCTCTCGACACCCCCGGCGGTGCCGTCGAACGGCTTGAAGGCCCGGACGGCAGCACGCTGTTCGACCTCCCCGGCGCCCCGCGGCCGCCCGCGGACACGCCGGCCCCGCCCCGGCTGATGGCGATGTGGGACAGCGTCCTGCTCGCCTACGCCGACCGCAGCCGCGTGATACCCCCGGCCTACCGCCGGCTGGTGATCCGCTCCAACGGCGACGTGCTGCCGACGCTGCTGGTCGACGGGTACGTCGCCGGAGTGTGGCGCCCGGTCGACGGAGGCATCGAAGCGACGGCGTTCCATGCGCTCCCGGCCGCCGCGTGGGACGGGCTCGCGGCGGAGGCGCGTTCCTTGACAGCCGTGCTGGCCGACCGCGAGGCCGAGGTCTATCGCCGCTGCCACCATTGGTGGGGCAAGCTCTCGCTGCCCGGTGAGGCACAGGTACGACTGTTGCCGGGCTAGGGGAGACGGACCTCCGCTAGGTGGTCGGCCGGGACGTGGAGTGGGCCAGGTGGTCGGCGGCGGACTCCGCCAGGGTGCGGATCGCCGGGTGCCAGGCGCGGGCCTGCGGGCCGGTCAGTACGAGGCGGCGCGAGGTCTCGGGCGCCAGCGGCAGCAGGACCAGGTCAGGGGGGACGAGGGTGCGGGAGACCTCGGAGAGGATCGTCACCCCGATGCCGGCCTGCACCATGCTGATGAGGGTCGCCAGGTCCCGTACCCGGTGAGTGGGGTCGAAGCGCAGCCCGGCCAGCTTGTGGATCGTACGGATACGGGCCTCGCAGCCGTTGGGCGAGATCAGGAACTGGTCGTCCTCCAGGTCGCGGATGTCGACGGCCGGCTCGCCCGCCAGGGGGTGGTCCCGGGGCAGCAGTGCCCGGTAGCCGTCCACGGCGAGCTGGACGCCGGGGCCGGGCTCCGGGTCGATCAGGACGGCGGCATCGGCCGTTCCGTCGTCGAGCCAGGTGGCGACCTCGGCGCTGTCCCCCTCGAAGACCCGGACCGTCAGGCGGGGTTGATCTTCGCGCCAGTGCCGGAGCAGGCGGGGGACCAGCCCCTGGCAGACCGTGGGCGTGGCGGCCAGCCGGACGATCCCGGTCATCGTCTCGGTGGCACTGGCCGCGATCTGTTCCACGGAGCGGGCCGAGGACACCGCGAGGCGGGCGTGCGGAAGGACCCGTTCGCCGAGCGCGGTGGTACGGGCCGGGGTTGCCCGGACCAGCAGGGGCGCGGACAGCGCGCGTTCCAGGGAAGCGACGGCGTGCGACACCGCGGACTGGCTCATGCCCAGCTCGGCGGCTGCCGCACTGAAACCGCCCGCGTCCACGACGGCCAGGAAGGCCCGGAGTTGGGGAAGGTTCACGGTCATGCGTCAGCCTCATATCCGTATGACGGCTATGCGTTGGATCTATGGTGCCAGGTCGGGGACGCTTGCCGAGTGCCACGCCGGCTCCGGCAAGGGGCCGTGTACGGGGCGCAGAGCAAGCAGATGCAGAGCATTCCGGTACCGCACCGGATGCGGAGCATCCAGACACAGACGAGAGGTAGGCAGGCCATGCCGTACTTCCGGGTCACCGTTCCCGACCCCGACCTTCCGGCCGACATCCGGCGCGCCCTCGCCGAGGGGCTGACCGAGCTGGCGGTCTCGGTCCTGAACAAGTCCAGCGCGCGCACCATCGTCCAGCTCAACCTGGTGCCGGCCGACAGCTACTTCGTCGACGGCAAGCCACTGAGCGGCCACCGTGACGCGCATGTGGAGGGCAGTCTCACCCTGGGGACCAACAGTGCCGCGGAGAAGGCGGACTTCATCGCCCGGGCCGGTGAGCTGCTGTCGGAGATCCTCGGCCCGCTTCCCCGGGCCGGTGTCGCACTGCACGAACTGCACCCCGAGAGCTACGGCTACAACGGGGTCACGCAATTCGACTTCTACCGCCGGCCGGCAGGTACGCAGCCGGCACCGCGGCGCCCGGTCACGGCAACGGCATGAGCCGGTAGAGGACGGTGGCGACCAGGTCGCGGGCGTACTGCGGGTCGAGGAGGCCCGGGCGGAAGAGGATGCGGTACATCAAGGGCGCCACGACGTGATCCATCACGGTGTCGGTGTCCGGTACGTGTTCACCGCGCTGCGCGGCCCTGGTGAGGAGGGTGTCGACCTGGTCGACGGCGTAGGCGGAGCACTGCCCGGAGTTGCCGCCGTCCGGGTCGCCGGCCAGGGCGTCGCGGAGGTACGCGCGCCCCGGCGGGGACGACATTTCCTCCAGGAAGGCGGCGGCCCAGTGCTCCAGGTCGGCGCGGAGGTTTCCGTGGTCGGCCGGAGGCGCCTCGGGCCGCAGCCGTTCCACCGCGACGTCCGAGAGAAGCTCCTGGAGGTCTCCCCAGCGGCGGTAGACGGTCGACGGGGTCACGCCGGCCCGCGCGGCGATCTGGGGGATCGTGAGGTCGCCGCGCCCCTGCTCGGCCTGGAGTTCGCGCACCGCCGCGTGCACGGACTGCTGTACGCGGGCGCTGCGGCCTCCAGGCCGGGCAGCTGGTTTGGGACTCATGCCCCCAGGTTAACGCAAAATCATTGCATCAGTGGTGGCGGAGGGGCTGGAGGACAGGAGTGGGGGCGGGGAGGGGCGCACGCTGACGGGCTGCCGGGCCGAAGCGGGTGACGGGCGGGTGGGCCGTCTCGTAGGCACGTCCGACGCGCAGGAGCGTGGCCTCGTCGAGTGCCCGGCCGATGAGCTGCATGCCGATGGGGAGCCCCGCGCCGTCGAGGCCGACGGGCAGGGAGAGCGACGGCAGGCCCGTGAGGTTCGCCGGTGCCGACAGTCTGACGTAGGCGTCGGCCACGCTCTCGGTGACCTGCGGGGCGGACGCACTCTCGCCGAGGCCCGCCGCGGACCTGCGCTCGGTGTCTCCGGCGGCCGGCCAGCTGATCTCCTCCTGGTCACGGTGGACGGCCGTGCAGGGCACGGTCGGCGCGGCGATGAGGTCGATCTCGTCGAACAGCCGCGCCCAGGCGCGCTGCATCAGGGTGCGGGCCCGCTGGGCGCGCAGGTAGTCGGTCGCCGGTACGAGCCCGCCCGCCTCCAGCAGGACGCGGAGGTCGGTTCCGTACAGCTCCGGGCAGGTGCGCAGGGTCTGTTCGTGGGAGGCGGTGGCCTCGGGCACCATGACGCCCCACTGGGCGGCCTGGACATACTCGGCCATGGGGATGTCCACCTCCCGCAACTCCGCGCCGAGTGCGGCGAGTTGCTCGATGGCCGTGCGGACGGCGGCTGCGACCTCGGGGGCCACGCGGTCGAAGTAGTAGGTGCGGGGGACGGCGATGCGCAGGCCGGCCAGGCCCTCGTCCGTGCCGGCGGCCCCTGCCGTGGTGTGGTGTCCGGTGAGGGCGGCGAGCACGAGTTCCGCGTCGTGCACCGTGCGGGTGATCGGGCCGACGTGGTCCAGGGACCAGGACAGCGGCGTCACGCCGTCCACGGGCACGAGTCCGTAGGTCGGCTTGAGTCCTACGACGCCGTTCAGGGCGGAAGGGACGCGGATCGAGCCGCCGGTGTCCGTCCCCATGGCGAAGATCGCCTCACCTGCTGCGACCGCCACCGCGGAGCCGCCGCTGGAGCCGCCGGCCACTCGGTCGGCGGCCCAGGCGTTCCGTGTCTGAGGTGTCGTCAGGCCGTAGGCGAATTCATGGGTGTGGGTCTTGCCGAGCAGTACCGCCCCGGCGCTTCGGAGGCGTGCCGCGACGGCGCTGTCCTTGCGGGCCGTGTGGTCCGCGCGCACCCGTGAACTGGCCGTCGTCGGCAACCCGGCGGCGTCGATGAGGTCCTTCAGCGTCATCGGGATGCCGTGCAGCGGTCCGCGCTGCCGGCCCGCCGCGATCTCCCGTTCTGCCTGTGCGGCGGCCTTCCGGGCCTCGTCCGCGCATACCGTGACGTAGGCGCCGAGGTCGCCGTCCGCCTCCTCGATCCGCGCCAGGACCGAGTCGGTCAGTTCGACCGGTGAGAGCTCGCGGGCGGCGATCGCCCGCGCCGCGTCGGCGAGCGACAGCTCATACGGCAAGCGCATCCGCCTGCTCCTCTCCTGTGAGGTGTGCCGCCATGGGGGCGGGGGTCGGCTGGGCGACGGCGGGGGCGGCGTCCGTCAGATCCAGTTCGCGCAGCGGGCGCAGCACGTGCTGGATGAGGTTCGCCGTGGCGGCTGTCGCGTCGAGCTGTCCGGGTTCCACGGGCAGGCCGGCCCACAGCGCCCAACGGGCCGCCTCCTGCGGGGTGAGATCTTCGGTGGACACTGCGGAACGTCCTTTCCTGGGGCGTGAGTTGGGCGGTGCCGGCGTGTGGGGTGCGTGTGTGGCGGGGGCGCGGGCGGGTGAGCGTGCCGGCGCCGCACGGTATCGACGCCGGGCGCCCTTAAAGCTGAATGTTTGCGTTAGTGGACCGTACGGCATACCGTGCCACTAACGCAAAAGAATTGCTTTAGCTGGAGAGGTACGTCATGCATCACTTCGCGCCCGCCCCGCACGCCCTCACCCACGGATCGGGGCCGTCCTGGGCCGTCGGCGATCTGCTGGTGCACCGCGTCGACGAGACGGAACTCCCGCCGCCGACCGGCCACTGGCTGCTGCCCGATGCCACTCCCGACGTGGTGGGCGAAGCCCCCTGGCTGCGACCGGACTTCGCCGCCTCCGACGGTGCGCTGCGGCTGGCCAGCCACAGCTTCGCCGTCGAGGCGAACGGCCTGCGAGTGCTGATCGACACCGGCATCGGCAACGGCAAGACCCGCGCCAACCCGGCTTGGGACCACCTCGACACCCCCTATCTCCGGCGACTCACTGCGGCGGGCTTCCCGCCCGAAAGCGTCGACCTGGTCATCCTGACGCATCTGCACACCGATCACGTCGGCTGGAACACCTTTGACAAAAAGGGGAGTTGGGCCCCGACCTTCCCCCGCGCCCGTTACCTTGTCGCGCGAACCGAGTGGGACTACTGGGCCGGCGTCGAGATGGATGAGCCGCGTCGGCAGATGTTCCGTGACTCGGTCCATCCGGTGCGGGACGCCGGGCTGTTCGACCTGATCGACGTCCCGGACACGGGCAGCGAAGTGGCCCCCGGTATCCGGCTGCGGCCCACCCCTGGTCATACGCTGGGGCAGGTTGCGGTGGAACTCCGCAGCGGCGCGCACGCGGCCGTCATCACCGGTGACTGCGTCCATCACCCCGTGCAACTGCACCGCCCCGGCATCACCAGCTGCGTCGACATCGACCCCGCCCGAGCCGTCCGCAGCCGCCGCGAACTGATCGCCTCGCTCGCCGACACCCACACCCTGCTCCTCGGCAGCCACTTCCCGCCGCCGACCGCCGGCCTCGTCACCGCTGAGGCGGGCGCTTACCGGCTGTTGCCCGTCCCGGGGGTCTCGTCCTGACCTTCGTGGGCCCGGTGGTGTGCCCGGCCGGACCGCGCACCGGCCCCGCGCGGCACCGTGGAGCCCGGCGGGCAGGACATCGCCGTCATCGCCCGCATCGCCGCAGGTCGTAATTGCGTTGCACCCTCCGGCCACGTCCATACGATGGGCACGACGACAGCCTTGACGCAGAAGGGGACACGTTGCAGCCGGCATTACGTGCCGCAGGTGGTGAACGGGCGAGCCGACGGCCTCTCAATGCCCACGCCACCTGGTGGCCCTTGGTCCGAAGACCATAGCCGCACCGCAGAGCCTGCCGATCCCGGCACGGCTCTGCTCAGCGTGCCCGCATTCCCTTCTTCCCATCAGGTCCGTCCTTCATGAGGCCATGAAACAACACAGATATCTGCCTGCCCTTTTGGTCGTGACGCTCATCGGCACGATCATGGAACTCGACATGTCCGTGCCCAGTTTCCCGGACATCGCCAAGAGCCTCACGGCGTCCGAGTCCGCGGTACAGCTGACGATCACCTACAACTTCTTCGGCTACTGCCTCGGCGCCCTGGCCTACGGTCCGCTCTCGGACCGGTTCGGCCGGCGCAAGGTCATGCTGATCGGCAACACGATCATGCTGGCCGGCGCACTGGGCTGCGCGGTCGCGACGAACATCGAGTTCCTGCTCGGCTCCCGGCTCATCCAGGGCGTCGGCGCCAGCACCTCCGTGGTCCTGGTCTTCGTCATCATCGGCGACGTCTACCGGGGCACCGAGCTGTTCAAGATGTTCGGGCTCACCAACGCCGCGATGTCCACCTTCATGACGGTGGCGCCCGCACTCGGCGGACTCATCAACCGCACGATCGGCTGGCGCGGCAACTACGCCACCGTCTGCGGCATCACGCTGGTCTCCCTGCTGCTGATGGCGGTCTTCCTGCCCGAGACCAAGGGCGAACCGGCCAAGGTGACGGTTCGTCAGGTCGCCTCGGACTACCGCAAGCTGCTGTCCAGCAAGGAGTTCCTCGCGGCCTCGGTCGTCCCCAGCCTGCTGTTCGCCGCCTACATGGTGTTCATCGCGTCCAGCTCGTTCCTGTACACCGACACCTATGGGCTGTCCACGATCGGCTTCGCCGGCCATCTGCTGATCATCGTGGCCTCGTTCGCGGTGACCAGCCTGTACGCCTCGAAGCTCATCGGGGCGCTCGGCGGCCCGGAGCGCACGGTGGTCTACAGCATCGCCGCCACCGTCCTCGGCATCGCCCTGTTCCTGGTGTTCGGCGAGGGCGCATGGACGACCACCGGTCCCCTCGCCGTCTTCTGCGTCGGCTTCGCCGCGGTCTACCCGGTCATCTTCGGGCGCTCCCTGGCGGTCTTCCCGGAGTTGCAGGGCGCCGCGTCCTCGCTGAACATGAGCGGACGGGCGCTGCTGGTGACGCTGCTCACCGGCGTCGCCAGCAGCCTTTTCACCGGTGACTCGATCGTGACCGCCGGAGTGATGGCCGTCGCCGTGGTCGTCGCCGCACCCCTGGCGTTCGTCAAGCCGAAGCAGAGCGCAGCGGACCAGGCGGAAGCCGGGCCGGTGCCCGAGGCCGGCTGACAACCACCGCCACCCGAGGGGAACGTCGGCTTCCCACCGTCTTTCCCCTCCCTTCGTCCGCACGGCGGCGCGCCCCTCGGCAGCCGCCGTGCGGATGCACCCGCACCGAGGTCCCCGTGGGGTCGGGCCTGCCCGTCAGCGGCACCGTCACCCGCACCGGTCACATCGGCTACCTGCCGCACGATCAGCGCACCGGCACTCCCGGCCTACTGGACGGACGGTCGAAAAGCCGCAGGGTGCCGGCGCCCGGCTCACTCAGTGCATTTCCAGGCCGAGTTGCTTCTCCAGCACGGTCGCCTGTTCGGGCGTGGCGAAAAGGAAATAGCTGTCGTAGGTGCTCTCCCTCAGACGCGCGAAATGGACCACGTGGAACCGGCGGGGGTCGTCGTCGGGGTCGGGATCGAGGTGATCGATGAACTCCAGGATCGCCAGGTGGTCCAGGTACCTGTCCGACTCGTGCTCGGTCTGTTGGGTCACCAAGACGCCGTTGCGCTTGAACTCCAGGACCTCGCCGAGCTTCTCGTCCTCGCGTAGCTGGACGTCGGTGATGGTCACTGCGCCGTCGGTGAGCGCCTCGGCCCGCGCCAGGAAGTCCGCGTAGCTGTCCTCAAGGTCGTCGACATCGTCCCCGTGGGCCGATATCGCCACCCCGAACTCCTCCAGCGTGCTGGCCACTTCGTGGGGCGGCAGTTCGTCGTGCGCATAGTCGGCGTATTCGTCGAGGACGCTGTCGACCTTCTCCTGCGAGACCATGCCCATCCGGGCCAGCAGCGCTCCCACCTGCGTGTACGACGAAGCCCTGAACCAGATCAGCACGTCCCGGAGGCTCTCCTCCTCAAGGAACAGGTCGCGCAGGCACCCCAGCGGAATCGCCGCGCCTCCGACCCGCTTGTCCGGCTGGTCCACGAACGGCACCTCGGTCCAGGGACTCTCCCGCGTTCCCGGGGCCCCGGGGTCGGCGTCCGGATCGAACGGTATGTACTGCCACACCGCCCCCTTGACGCCGCGGATCACCTCGCCCAGGTACCAGCAGGCACCCTGCACGAACGGCTCCTCGCGGGCCGCGTCGAACTCCTCCACGGTGGCGAACCGTTGCCGGACGACGGTTTCCAGCCAGTCCAACGTGTCCGGGTGGAACTGATATCGCCAGGCCCCGTTGAACGCGTCCTCGGCCCAGGCGGAAAGCGCCTTCTTCCGCTCCTCCAGCCAGGCGGTCAGCACCGGATCCTCCGGCATCGGCACCGTCGGGTCCACCCGCGGCGTGTGCTCCTTGACCGGCTTCCACCCCGGAACCGCGTCCTGCTGCGCGGACACCGCTTCCCTCAGCCGCTCCACCTCGTCGGCGAACGCGGACCCGGTACGGACCCGGAGGGCGTGCGCGATCAGCAACCGCGGTGCGATGGGGGAGAGTTCGAGATCCGGATCCGGCCAGACGACCGGCTGTCCCGGACGATCGTCGACCGGGCGGGTGTTCCAGCCCCAGCCCCCACCCGCTATGCCGAGCAGGACCTCGCCGAGATAGGCCATCGCACTGTCCACGAACTCCGCGCGCTTCTCGGCATCTTGAACGGAGTCGTGGTGTTCCAGCAGGCGGGTCTCCAGAGTCTCCAGCGACTCGGGGGAGTAGTCGAAGGGGACGCTCCTGCCGAGGAGCACCTTCTCCAACCGCAGGAGCTGATACGGCAGATCACCGATCCACTGGTGGAGCAGCTGCTGCGGGGAGTCCTCGGGCTGTGTCTCAGGCACCATGCGGCCACTGTAGGGGCGACCACTGACAGCGACCGTTTGCCGCGGGGCACGCCCGGCCCCCGACTGCGGCATACGCATACAGAGGGGAGTTTTTTGCTCCAAAGGCGCCGGCGCCGCGGCCGCGGGCCCTGCTGTGGGGCTCGCCACCGCGGCGGTATCGCAAATGTGCTGGTGGGGAGCGGTCGCCATCGGATTCCTCAACAGCCGCCCCTGAGCCTCCCCTGGGCCGTCAACCATGTTCAGCGGGTCCGTCGTGTAGGCCGGCGTCAGGAGATCCGCCCATCATGCGGAGCATGTCGCGCCCGCCGGTGCGGAGGAAGCGGATGAGGAGAGCGGCCGCCAGGAGGAGGAAGGCGATGTTCAGCCAGGTGGTGTAGTTCCACCTCACGCCTTCCATGGGGACCTTGGCGTCGGCCTGGTCGGGGACGAGGCCGAGCCCGCCGAAGACGAACTCGACCGCGTAGCCGGCGATGACGGTGGCGACGTAGAAGGTGCCGAGGAGGAAGAGGGCCATCCTGGCGCCGTAGTACTTCCGGTAGATGTTGAGGATCGGCAGGATCAGCAGGTCCGCGAAGATGAACGCGACGACGCCGCCGAAGCTGATGCCGCCCTTCCACAGCACGACCGCCAGCGGGACGTTGCCGATCGAGCAGACGAACGAGGCGAGCGCGACCAGCGGACCGATGACGGGCCCCCACAGCTTGGCGGCCAGCGGGTGGCCCTCGAAGAAGAAGCTGCGCCAGAACGCGTCCGGCACCCAGGCGGCGATGGCACCGGCGATGAGCAGACCGAGCACCAGGTCCCGCGCGATCGCCGCCCACTCCATCACGAAGACGTGGCTCGTTGCGGTGAAGCCCTCACGGGACAGCAGCCGCCGGGTGAAGGAACCTTCCCGCCGTACGGACATGTCCATCGCGGCGTGGCCCTCCATGGAGCCGGCCAGGCCGCGTCGGGCCTGCTCGCGCGCCTGCCGCAGCAGCCCGCCGGGCAGCAGCAGGCGGAACAGCACCGCCAGCACGACGATCATGATGGGCCCGCCGGCGAATTCCGCGGCCGTGAACTGCCAGCCCATGAGGAGGGCGAGGATGACCCCGAGTTCGATGACCAGGTTGGTGGAGGCGATCTCGAAGGCCATGGCGGCGGTGAAGTGCGCGCCCTTGCGGAACAGGGAGCGGGCCAGCGCGACCGCGGCGTAGGAGCAGGAGGAGGACGCCGCGCCCAGGCCGGCGGCGAGCGAGAGGGTGCGGGGCCGGTCATCGCCCAGCAGTGAGACCACGGTGGCCTTGCGGACGACCGCCTGGACCACGGCGGACAGGGCGAAGCCCAGGATCAGGGCCCAGGTGATCTCCCAGGTCATGGAACCGGCGATCGACAGCGCATGCAGTACGGAGTGGACCATCCCCGAAGCCTTCCCGCGGCGGGGCCGCAGGGAGGTGATCGACACGGCCGACGTGGCCGGCAGACCGTGGCGGGTACGGCGGCCCCTCCGGGACTGCGGGGGCGGGCAGGTCCCGGCCCGCGGACCGTCACGTACCCGGGCCGCCGGCCGGTGCGTCGTCCAGGAGGTGCGGGCCGTTGTTGCGGACGTCGTTGACCGCGGGGGAGACCGCACGGGCGTTGAGGTGCCCGTCGGCGGGGGTGGTCAGGAGGGTGCGCAGCTCTTCGGGGTCCTCGTGGGCGGGGTCGAGCCAGGCGTCGTAGTGGGCCGGGGCGAGGGCCAGCGGCATGCGCGGGTGGACCCGGCCGGCCGCATCGGTGGCCTCGGTGGTGATGACGGTGCAGGTCGTCCACCACGCCGCCGGATCGTCGTCGGCCACGTCCGGGTCGCGCCAGAACTCGTACAGCCCCGCCATCGCCATCAGCTGACCGTCCTCGGGACTGATGAAGTACGGCTGCTTACGGGGCTTGGCCCGCCCTTCGACGGGGACCGCCTGCCACTCGTAGAAGCCGTCCGCGGGCAGCAGACAGCGGCGTTTGGCGAAGGCGCGGCGGTAGGCCGGCTTCTCGTGCACCGTCTCCATCCGCGCATTGATCATCTTCGCGCCGACGTCGGCGCTCTTCGCCCAGGACGGCACCAGCCCCCACCGCAGCGCCCGCAGCTGCCGCTCCACCTCGCCCGTCCCGCGATCAGGGCGCTCCAGCACCGCCCACACCTCATCCGTGGGCGCGACGTTCCAGCTCGGCGCCAGCAGTTGCTCCGGGTTCCACCGGCTGACGTGGAACAGCCCGGCCAGATCCTGCGGACTGCGGGTGGCAACGTATCGACCGCACATACCCTCACTGTGGCATATATGACCTTTGTGGCGCCTGCTCCCAGGTGTGGCGTTCGGTTCTTACCGCAGCCAGGGTCGGTGCGGCAGCAGTGAGGGACGATGCCTGGCATGACGCGTTGAAGAGCACGGAACGAGCGGCGCCGCCGGCTCAAGGCGGGGGACTGGGAGACGGTTCCCGACGGGGACCGATGAGGCGGTCACGCGGCGGCCCCGGCAGCCTCGTGCCCCCAGGCAGCGGCCTGGTCACTCCCAGACGGCGGATTCCGGGTCGACGCCGTGAGCCACGGCATTGGCGAAGAGGATGTCGCGCAGCCAGAGGGTCAGGCCCGGGGCGAGCGCGTCGTAGTACTCGGCATAGCCGGGCTCGCTGACGTACATCCGGCCCATGCACACCTGCATCGCGTGGGTGCAGTCGAAGTACGTGGAGATCAGTGTGCGGTGTCGCTCCGCAAGGGCGTTCGCCTCTTCCGAACCGGGGGCGACGCCGGCACGGTTCGCGGCAGCGAGGTCGGCGTTCAGAGCGTCGGTCGCGGCCGCGACCCCTTTCCAGTCCTCTGGCGTCATCTCGGCGGCCCGCTCGGCGTATTGCGCCCACTGCGCACTCTCGCCCCAGCGTTCCTCGGCCTCCTCCACCCAGGCGGGGTGCCAGTCGGCACCGAAGATGTCGACCTGTTGCTCCGGAGTCAGCCGCATCCCGGTCCTGGACGCGTCCAGCATGCGATCGACCGCGTCAACCATCTTCTGCAGACGGGAAATGCGCTCCACGAGTTGTGACCGCTGCCGGCGCAGATGGTCGCGCGCACGGGTGTCCGGGTCGTCGAGGATCCGCCCGATTTCGGCGAGCGGAAGCCCGAGCTCCCGGTAGACGAGGACCCGGTGGATACGGGCGACGTCGTCGCTGGAGTAGACCCGGTAGCCGGCCCAGGTGCGGTCGCTCGGACGCACCAGACCGATCGTGTCCCAGTGGTGCAGCGTCTTCACGCTGACCCCGACCAGCGCGGCCGCCCGGCCCACGGTGAGGCCTTCGGGGCCGACCGGTTCGGCACCTTCCGCGGTGAGGGGCGATTCCGGCTCGGGGGCGTCACTGTGCATCGGCTCAGCGTCTCATGTCGCCGAGAGCGCGCCCAAGCCGTGCACGGCCCGGCGGCCACCATGACTGGCCAGCCATCCGCCCCGCACGCACGCCTGGCCCTTGACCCCTACCTGTCCGTTTGGCCAATCGCCCGCGCGCAGACGGAAGTTGCCGCCTCGTTAGAGTGTGCGATATGCCGAAACACCTGCTATTCGTCACACTTGCCGGGCACGGGCATGTCAACCCGACCCTCCCGCTGGTCGAGGAACTCGTGCGGCGGGGACACCGAGTGGACTATGCCACCAGCGCGGAACATTCCGAAGCGGTCATCCGGGCGGGCGCGCGCTGGGTGGAGCTGCCGTCGTGGGAAATGCTGACGCCGCCGCGCGAGTTCGGTCCCGCCGAGATCATGAACTTCATGCGTCATCTGTTCACGGCGATGAGCTCGGCCTACCCCGCGCTCCACGAGTACTGCCGCACCGAGCGGCCGGACGCGATCTGTTACGACGCAATGAACTGGTCGGCCCGCGTCCTCGCCGAGAAGCTGGGCATTCCCGCCGTACGCCTCATCCCCAACTTCGCCTCCAACGAGTCGTTTTCGCTCTTCGCCAACTTCATGGAAGAACACGGCGGCGGCGTCGGCAACGACACCCACACGAACGCCAATCCCTTCGTCATGGGCTTCGGCCCCCAGTGCGCGGAATTCTCCGCCGAACACGGTGTTGAGCTCGACCCGGCACACCTCATGGAGGTGACCGAGAAACTCAACCTGGTGTTCATACCCAGGGAGTTCCAGCCGGCGGGGGACACCTTCGACGAACGCTTCCACTTCATAGGCCCCTCGCTGGGCAGCCGTGAGCAGGACGAACCCTGGTCGCCCGCCGACCCCGACGCCCCCGTGCTGTACATCTCGCTGGGCACGGTTTTCAACGACCGGCCCGAGTTCTACCGCGCGTGCATCGAGGCATTCGGTCAGGGTCCGTATCAAGTGGCCATGACCGTGGGCAATGTGGAGCTCGCCGAACTCGGCGACATTCCGCCCACCATCGACGTACGACCGCACTTTCCCCAGCCGTCCGTGCTCCGCCATGCGGACGCCTTCGTCTCCCACACCGGCATGAACTCCACGATGGAGGCGCTGTATTACGGGGTCGGTCTGATCGCCGTCCCCCAGATGCCCGAGCAGGCCGCCAACGCCGGTCGGGTGCAGGAACTGGGGCTCGGTGAGCGACTGGACGCCGCCACGGTGACGGCTGAGTCCTTGCGCGCCGCGGTCGCCCGCGTCGCCTCCGACCCCACGGTACGCGCCAACCTCGACCGGATGCGCAAGGTCGTCCGGGAAAGCGGCGGCGCCGCCCGCGGCGCGGACGTGATCGAGGACTACCTGCGCTGACCTCCGAGGAGCAGGACTGATTCCCACGGCCACCGCTGCGAGGGCGGGGTGTGCAGGAAGCGACACCACCGGTGCCGCGGTGCACACCCCGCCCTTCATGCCGACAGATGATGAAGACGACCAGCCACACCCGTATGCGCCGTAGCAGCGCCCTTCGCCCGTTCATGCCCGGCGCCTGCGCCGGGGTTTACCGCGCCTTTACACCTCCCCGCTCGGCTGTCGGTGGGTCCCGTTACGATCTCGGCGCGACGTAGTGACAGTCCGGGACGGCCTGGGGAGTGGGCAGAGTGCAGGAAACACGTGCAGTGGAGTTGGCCTACCTGCCGACGGTCGCCGACGCCGTGGCAGCCATCCGCGCGCGGACGCGCGCCACGCCCGCGGGGCGACTGCAGAACGGGGTGGTCATCGCGAGCGGTGTGGTGGTGCTGCAGGCTCTCGCGGTGGCCTGCCTGGGTCCGAAGGGCCCCAGCCTCCGTCTGACGGTGCTGTGTCTCACGGCGCTGGCCCTGGTCGTCGGTGTGTACCTGCTGGTGCCCACGCTCCAGGGCCGCCAGATCCACCGGATGCTCGCCCCGCAGGGAGAATTCCAGGCCGTCGTGGACAGCAGCGGAGTGCGGATGAGCTCGCGGGACAGCGATACGACGTACCGGTGGCCGATGCTCACCCGGTACGCGGAGACCGACGCGCTGTTCGTCCTGATGACGCCCGACAAATACGGCGTCGGCATGGTCGTGCTTCCCAAGCGCGGCGCCGCGGATCCGGAGGACATCGACCGTCTGAGGAGCCTCCTCGCCGGTCACGCCACCCTGCTGCGGCCCAAGAAGGGAGCCAGGGCCAAGGAGCGGGGCTGAGGCCGCCGTCAGGAAAATGCCTCGAACGCGGAGTGGATCTCTGAGAGGGTACGGGCGCCTCGCCCACGCCGCGAAAGGGATATCCGTGCCTCGTGCCGTCACGCTGATCCGTTCCGCCTCCCTGTCCGATGTCGCCGAGTACGCCTACGCGGCCACCGCCCCCGCCGAGGCCCGGCTGATCTTCCTCGCCGGGGCGTGCCCGTTGAACGAGGACGGTTCCACCGCGGCGATCGGGGACGTCGCCGGCCAGGCGGCCAAGGCCGTCGAGAACCTGCGGACCGCGCTGGCGGACGCCGGGGCGGAGCTGCACGACGTCATCAGC
Organism: Streptomyces sp. NPDC021749; assembly: GCF_040640655.1. NCBI lineage: Bacteria > Bacillati > Actinomycetota > Actinomycetes > Kitasatosporales > Streptomycetaceae > Streptomyces > Streptomyces sp. NPDC021749. The sequence continues at coordinate 226,240 of NZ_JBFACE010000010.1, forward strand.
ACCCGCGTCCTGGTCGCCTCCGGCCGGCAGGAAGACCTGGTGGCGGCCTGGGAGGTGGTCCGGGACGCGTTCGGTGACCATGACGTTCCCAGCACGTTGATGGGCGTCACCGTGCTCGGCTACCACGACCAGCTCGTGGAGATCGAGGCAGTCGCCGCGGTGCTCGATTCCTGAACCGCCGCCGTGCGGGATCCCGCCGATTGAATCCCTTTTCAACTTTCCTCCGTATACGTGATTGATGGGTGGTTCGAGGGGGGCTTTGCGGGGGGCACGAAGAAGGGAAGGGCATGGGAGTCCTCGAAAACCTGGCTCCCGCGCTGGGCCATAGCCGTCGTGACCGTTCGACGACGGGCCGGCGCAGGGACACGAGCGAACACGACCGCCGTCGGCGTCGGCGTCGGCGCCACGGGAGTGACCATGGTGACGACAAGAACCGTGGAGGGAGGTACTGAGCACTCCTGGTGACTGTCAGCGGCCGGGCCTCCCGCCCGGCCGCACCAGTCGGTGAGGCGTAAGGCGTGAAGCGACATGAGCGGTGCGCGGCCGATCGCTGCCTCCCCCGGTGATGCGCACGGCGAAGGCCGGGGACAGGGGGCAGCGCGTCCTCCCGGGCGCCCTTCTCCGCGCGCCTCCACCCGCCCCTCTGCGGCGAGCCGCCTTGCGCGGGTGGCGAGCCGTATCAAGCGGACCCTGCGGCTGCTGCTGTCGGTCGCCGAGGAACCCGAGAGCGGGGACCGCACCGCGGACGGCATCGTCGAGCACGCCCCGCCGGTGCCCCTGCGTGAGGTGTTCCGGCGCTTCTGGCCGTACACACGGGGCGGCCGGCGCTGGCTGCTGGTGATCCTGGCCTTCGTGGTGCTGAGCCCCGTCGTCGACACGGCCGAGATCTGGCTCTTCAAGATCGTCATTGACGACATGCTGGTCCCGCGCAATCTGCACCTCCTCCTGCCGATCGCCCTCGCCTACCTCGCGTTCACGTTCTTCGCGGGCGTTCTCGCCTTCGCCGACGACGTGACCTCCACCTGGGTCAGCGAACGGTTCCTGCTCGCCCTGCGGTCCGACCTGTTCCGCCATGTCGAAGGTCTCTCGCTCGGATTCTTCGAGCGGCGGCGGCTCGGGGACGTCCTCTCCCGTGTGACCGGGGACGTCGACGCGGTCGAGACGTTCCTGCTCTCCGGGATCGTGAACGCCTTTGCCCAGGTGATGCGGCTCGGGATCTTCCTCGTCGTGCTGTTCTACCTCCGCTGGGACCTGACCGTCCTCGCCCTCGTCATCGCCCCCCTGTTCTGGTGGACCGCCCGACGCTTCTCCCGGCGGGTGAAGGCCGCCTCGCGGGAGCGGCGGCGCCGCAGCGGCTCGGTCAGCGCGGTCACCGAAGAGGCCCTCGGCAACATCGTCCTCGTGCAGGCGTACAACCGGCAGCGGTGGGAGCACGGCAGGTTCGAGCGCGAGAACCTCGGCCGGTTCCGGGCCGCCATGGCGTCGGCCCGCATCGGTGCCGTGTACGCCACGGTCATCGACGTCATCGAGCTGGCCGGCGCGCTGCTCGTGATGGGCCTGGGCACCTGGGAACTGACCCGGGGCCGCCTCACCCTGGGCGGCCTGATGGTGTTCCTCACCCTGCTGAGCAGGCTCTACGGTCCGATCCGCGGCATCTCCGGCCTCAGCAACACCTTCTACTCGGCGTCCGCCGCCGCGGAGCGGATCATCGAACTGCTCGACCAGCGGCCCCAAGTCGTCCAGGCCACGACCCCTCGGGAGCTCGGGCAGGCCCGCGGTGAGGTCCTGTTCGACGAGATCTCCTTCCGGTACCCGGGGACCGCCCGGCCGGCCCTCTCGGGGGTCTCGTTCGGCGTGGCCCCCGGCGAGACCCTGGCACTGGTCGGGGCGAGCGGAGCCGGGAAGTCGACCGTCGCCAAACTGCTGCTCCGCTTCTACGACCCGGACCACGGCACCATCCGCCTCGACGGGAACGATCTCCGCGAGCTGCGCCTGGACGACCTACGGAACAACGTCGCCGTGCTGCTCCAGGAAACCCTGGTCTTCCACGGCACGGTGCGCGACAACATCGCCTACGGCCGCCCCGACGCGACCGACGAAGACATCGTCGCGGCGGCCCACGCCGCGGACGCCCACGACTTCGTCAGCCGACTTCCCCAGGGCTACGACACCGTGGTGGGCCAACGCGGCCGGCTGCTCTCCGGCGGACAACGGCAGCGCCTCGCCATCGCCCGCGCCATGATCCGTAACGCTCCCCTCCTCATCCTCGACGAGCCGACCACCGGCCTCGACGCGGAATCCGGCCGGCGCATCCTCGAACCGCTGCGCCTGCTGATGAGCGGACGCACCACGATCCTCATCTCCCACAACCTGCTCACCGTCCGCGACGCCACCCAGATCGTGCTCCTGGAGGACGGCCTCATCACCGCACGCGGCACACACGACCAGTTGCTCAGCCGCAGCGCGGCCTACGCCCGGCTCTACCGGCTGCACGGGCCCGGCGGCGCCCCGATGGCCGAGGTGCTCTCATGAACCGCACACCAGCCCCCGGGAAACCGCCACTGGCGGTCGGAACCACGGTGCTCCCGGGCTACGAGGTCCTCGCCCACCTCTGCCGCACCGGCTGGCTGGACCTCTACGACGCCTGGAGCCAGGAACGGGAGTGCCGATGCGTGGTGAAGGTGCTGCGCCCGGACCGACGAGACGAGCAGACGCTGCGCGAGCGACTGCTGCAGGAGGGCCGCTGGCTCCAGACCTTCACCCATCCGCACCTGGTCCGCGCCTATGAAACCGGTGAAATGCCCGAACCCCATGTCGTACTGGAGACGCTCACCGGCGAGACCCTGGCCCACCTCATCGATCGCCGACGGCGCCGCCTGGCCGCCGACGACCTTGCCCTGCTCGGTCTGCACCTGTGCTCGGCGCTCCACTATCTGCACGGCAAGGGCCTGCTGCACCTGGACCTGAAGCCGTCCAACATCGTGATCAGCTGCCGGCACGCCAAGGTCCTCGACCTGAGCATCGCCCGCCCACCCGGCCCCGCCCCGCCGGGCATCGGCACCTTCTGCTACCTCGCTCCCGAGCAGGCCCGCGGCGGAGTCCTCACCCCGGCGACCGACGTCTGGGGACTCGGCAGCACGCTGTACGAGGCCGCCACCGGCGAGGTCCCCTTCGATGACGCAGGCGCAGACGCAGATACAGACGCAGACGCAGACGCAGATACAGACGCAGACGCAGAGATTGGCACAGGCACAGGCGAAGGCACAGGCGAAGGCACAGGCACAGGCACAGGTACAGGTACAGACACCGATACAGACGTCGACTTTGACATCGATCGCTACCCTCAGCTCGCTGAACGGGCCCCGTCCGTCCGAGCGCGCCGGCGCCTGCCGCGTACCCTCACCGCGGCGATCGACGGCTGTCTCGTCCCCGACCCGGGCGCTCGGCCTTCACTCGACCAACTCGCCGCAGTACTGGACGGATTGCTGCCGCACGGCCGCCGCGAAGTCCCGGCCGACACGCCAACCACGATCATGAACCATTCACCAGGCTCGTTACGTACATCAGAGACCAGGCACCGGACACCGGACACCAGACACCGGGTACCAGGCACCGAATGCCAGACACCAGGTACCGGACACCGGACACCCGTTACATGCATTACAGCCGACCCGGCGAGATCCGGTAGGAGGCCCCTATGTCTTCTCGCCCAATCGAGGCTTCGTTGAGAGGAGTTGCCGCCGTCTGTGCGCTCCTCAGCGCGACAGCCCATCTCCTCCTCGTCCCCGAACATCTTCAAGAAGTGCCGTACATGGGAATCCTGTTCCTCACCGGCAGCGGCGCGCTCCTCCTTGCAGCGGTAGGCCTCGCACGACGGAACCCCGTACCGGCGTGGCTGCTCGGCACGGTGGTCAGCGGTGGCATGGTTCTCGGCTTCGCGTTGTCCCGTACCGTCGGGCTGCCCGATTACCAGGAAGAGGGCTGGGACCCGCCGTACGGCGTCCTGTGCATGGTCGCCGAAGTGGCCTTCGTCGCCGCCTTCGTCGCCTGGTGCGGCGTCGCGAAGATGCGCACCCCGCCCGCTTCCGTCACGCGCCCCGCCACGTCCGTGCACGCTCGGTAGCCGTAGCGGCATATCGCCGACGTGCTGGGAGAGGCGAAGCTAGCGGCGGCTCCGAGAGAGAATGAATGCGTGGGCTTCCGTAACCGCCGGGCAATCCCCTGGCCGGGGCGGACCGTACACAAGGGTATGCAGAGGTTGCAGCTCCCGGTCGGACGCATCCCCGACGAGGCGCTGCTGGCTGGCCTGGCCACGGGTGACCCGGAGCTCGCCGTCACGTTCGTACGGCGTTTCCAGCACACGGTCTTCGGCGTCGCGCTCGCGGTCACCCGCGATGCGCAGCTCGCCGAGGACATCGCCCAGCAGACCTTCGAGCGTGCGTGGCGGCACGCGCAGGTCTACGACTCACGCCGCGGATCGGTGACGACCTGGCTGACGACCATCGCCCACAATCTCGCCATCGATGCCGTCCGGTCGCGTCGGCCGGAGCCGGTGGCCCCCGAGGACCTCGACGCACTCCTCGGCGCGGTGACCGACACCCCCGAGGAACGGGCGCTCGCGGACGAGGCGTCGGCGGCCCTGCGGGCTGCGGTGGCGCAGTTGCCCGCCGAACAGGCCCGCGCCGTGGTGATGGCGGGCATCTACGGAATGACCGCCCAGCAGGTCGCCGACTGGGAGCGCATCCCGCTGGGCACCGCCAAGACGCGGATCAGGGCCGCAATGAGCAAACTGCGGACCACCCTCACCGCGCCCAACCCCACACATCCGCACCCGACACATTCCGAATCCGCGCACTCCATCCAATCCGCGCACTCGACCACATCTGCGCACTCGACCGAATCAGCGCACTCGACCGAGTCCCCGCACTCGACCGCATCAGCGCACTCGACCGAGTCCGCGCACTCCACCGAATCTGCGAGGGCCACACACCCAGCCCAGCAACCCACGCCATGGAATTCCGCGCCTGCGAATCCCGCCGATCCGCATCCCGCGTCTCCGAAGCGAGGCGGCCATGAATAAGGACCTGACCTGCGAACAGCTGCACGAGACCGGTGCCGAGCTGGTCCTCGGCGTGCTGTCGGGCCGGGAGCGGGCCGAGGCGGCCGCCCACCTGGACCGGTGCGCGGACTGCCGGGAGTACATCGAGCAGCTCGCCCTCGTCGGCGACGGACTGCTGGCCCTCCTGCCCGGCGGCGAGCCGCCGGCCGGCTTCGAAACCCGGGTGGCGCGGCGGCTGACCCTGGCCCAGGCCGCGCGTGACGGACGTGAGACCGCGCGCGCCTCCGAGTCTCGGCGTACGGGCGTCCGCAGCGGCGTACGGATGCGGGTCGCGGCCGCCGCGGCCGCCCTCGCGCTGGGCTTCGGGTTCGGCGGCTGGGCCGTCGGCACGGCCATCGAAAACCTGGCATCCGGCTCCGCACCGCCCGTCCAGGCCGGGACGGGAATGCTGCAGGCACACCTGACCGCAGCCGGTGCGGCAGCCGGTACGGACCATCGCCCACCGGTCGGAGAGATCTACGCCCACCCCGGACCACGTGGCTGGGTCTTCATGTCGGTCGACCTCGCCGACGCCGGCATCCGGTACAGCGGAAAGGCCACCTGCACACTGGAGCGCACCGACGGCACGACCGTCCGGCTCGGCACCTTCAACCTCCGCGACGGCTACGCCTACTGGGGCGCCCCGGCCTCCGTGAACCCCGCCACGCTCTCGGGCGCCCGCCTGACCTCGACCGACGGCCGCGTCCTCGCCACCGCGCACTTCACCACGCAGTGACCTCACCGGCCACCCGCCCCTGGGGAAGCGGCCTCATCGGGAGGGGCCTCATCGGGAGCGGCCTCGTCCCCGACAGAAGGTGACGCTGCGTCCGATCCGGTGACACCCTGCATATCGGCATGCGGGTACGGGGATGCCATGCGGGCCGGAACCGGTCTTCAGAAGGGTAGGAACATGCAGGTCAGCGTAGGGGACAGGCTGCTCATTCACGGGCGCATCGTCGGGCAGCACGACCGGACAGCAGAGGTCATCGAGGTGCTGGGAACGGACGGCGGCCCGCCGTATCGGGTGCGCTTCGAGGACGGTCACGAGACCATCATGTCCCCCGGCCCGGACACTGTGGTCCGGCCGTTCGCGGCCGAAGCATGAGGTCCATCGAGCGTTGAGGTTCGCGGGCCGGTAGGGCAGCGCCCTTCGGGCGACGTGAGCCCCTGGAGTCCCCAAGGCGTCTCCTGATGAATCTTCGGCCCGCGACCGCCCGCTCCGACGCCGCGATCCACAACGTCTGGCGGCTGCCCGCCACCGAAGCCGTGCGAGGGTGGCGGGCCCTGTGGTGGAGCGTGGGGCCCGCCGGGGAGCTGGCGGTCCTGTTGGTTCACCGGCGGCATCTGGTTTGCTCTCGCTACGTCAAGGGGTGGGTCGGGTGGGGGCCGGAGGCCCCGTTCAGCGGTGAGCTGGTCACCGTCACAGGGGAGGGGCAGCGGCGCACGCCGTTGGAGAACCTCCCGCTCCGGCCCCGCCACCTGGCCCTGCTTCCGGTTGGCCTCCCGGAACACCCCCATCGCCACGGCCACCACCTTGAGGCCAGGACCGTCCGGCCGGTGCAATCCTCGTTGCCTTTTCGGTGCGTTGCTCCGCTCGCGCAGTGACGGCGGTGTCGCTGAGGTCAGCCCAGGTGGTCGCCCCAGCCGCCCTGGATCATCGTTTGGAACGCCCACTTTCCGTCCTGCCTGATCAGGATGTCGGCGTAGCGCAGTTGTTGGGTCCGGCCCTCGATCGTCATGGTCGAGTCCGTGAAGACCACGGCGATGGCGGGGGAGAGGAAGACGGGGGTCCGTGTGGACTCGAATGCGATGTCCTCGCTTCCGTCACCCATGACATGGGTCATCGTCGCGACGAACTGCTCACGGTCCCACTGCGCCGAACGGCCGTTGCCGGCTTCGTCGTCACTCACGAGGTTGAGCGGGAAGACCGCCATTTCGGCCATCCGCTCGATGTTGCGCTGCGCGCTCTGGGCGTCGTACTCCGCGAACCAGGCGTCCAGGCTCGCGCGGTCCTCGGCGGTCGGGACATACCCGGTCTGGGGCAGAACGGTCACGCTGGCTCCTCTTCAAGGCCTTCGGGTGCGTGCTGGTCACATGCACAGGGAGAGCTCGTCAAGTTTGACTACGCGAAGGAGGATAAGCCTGCCGCCCGCATCTAGTCAAACTTGAATAGAGGTCTGGACGCGTGGCTGTTCGTCGAGGGGGCGGGAACGTATGGCGCCACTGGGAAGTTGAGGGGGCATGGGGAGTGCGGTGTGGCTGGTTACCTTGGGAGTTGGGCTGCTGGCCCTGGCCGTGTTCCTGGGGGACCGAGCCTTGTTGCGGATGGAGCGGCGGGGCTGGATCTACTGGCGGAAGCGCAAGGGCTTGTCGTCCATGGGGGTCGACTTCATGCAGCAGGTGCTTCCGGGGGCACAGCACGGGAAGCGCGCGTTGGCCCAAGAGCGCGCGCGTAAGAACGTCCGGCCGGCCGAAGAACCCTCATTCCATGTGGACTTGGAGGTCGGGGTGGTGCGCATACGGCCCACCGGAGGCGGTCGGCGGGAATCGTAACCGGGTGGCGGCGGCACATCGGGTCAGTCGCCAGGGCGGGCGGCTGTCAGCCGTGTTCGAGGAGGGCGGAGACCTGCCAGGACTGCTCGACCGGCCGGAGGACAGCAGAGGTTGGCTCAGCGGCCTCTTCGTGGGTTCCGTTCCCTCGCGGTGGGCACGGTGCAGGGAGCGGAAGAAAGATCGGGCGTGCACGTCGTGACGCGTACGTCGTACCCCGGACAGTGGGTGGTGCGTTGTCGGCGGCACGACGTACGGAGGCGTCTTTCGTTCCGCCTAGGGCCGTGAAAGTGCTGGTCACGGCCGATCGCCGTCTCACCCGAAAGAATGGTGTTGCTGGATTGTGGCGCGGCTTGGATGCTCACGCCGAGACGATCACCGTGTTCGGTATGACAGCCGCGACACCAAGGAGTCGTCGAAGATGTCCAAGCCTGTTGTCAGCATCTGGGGCCCCCTTCCGGGAGCTCAGCCCGCAGCCGCGGAAACGGCCCCCTGGGACACCGAGTGGGAGCTCCGCAACGGGACCGCCTGGGTCTTCTACAGCTCATCCGACCAGACGGCCGTCAGGCGGCCAGTGATCCTCGCCGACGGCTTCGCCATGGGAGGAAGCAACGGGCACGTGCTGTACGACGGCCTGGAGAACGGGGACTACCCGTTCATCTCCACGCTGCGTGAGAACGGCTTCGACGTAGTCCTCCTGGGCTTCAACGACCGGTCTGCGTCCATCCTCGACAACGCCGACGTCGCGATCGAGTGCATCCGCACGGCGATCGCCACCCGCGAGGGCGAGGCCATGCTGACGGTGGGCGGCTTCAGCATGGGAGGAATGGTCACCCGCTACGCCCTGGCCAAGATGGAAAGGCAGAGGGAGCGCCACGAGACCTCCACCTACCTCTCCTACGACACCCCGCACCGCGGCGCGTGGCTGCCTCTCGGAGTCCAGGCATTCGCCCACTTCGTGAAGGAACGCTGGGGGGACGCCAACCCGCTCCTCAGCCTCTACTCCGACCTGGTCAACAGCCCGGCCGCACGCCAGATGCTGCGCTGGCACGTCGAAACCGGCACCGAGGTCACCCTCGACGTCGCCGCCGGCCAGGATCAGCGACGGACCGACTTCCTGGAAGCACTCCAGCGGATGGGCGACTGGCCCCAGATCCCCCGCCTGCTTGGTGTGGCCAACGGAACGGGCACCGGCGCCGGGAACAACATCCCCGCCGACGACACCGCGATGGCCGCCCTCGGACCGAAGGCGAGCGCCCAGCTCCGCACCCAGGGCCAGGGACGGCAGACCGTCGCCCAGATGGCGGAGACGAGCCGGACCCCGGTCTCGATCAACACCACCGGCTTCCCCGAACTCGACGGCGCTCCCGGCGGCCTCTTCCCCAAGGCACCTCTCCTGGAAGACGCCGCCAACTTCGGCATGGCTGCCGTGCTGGCCGCGGTGGTCAACGAGCAGCCGGCGCAGCTCACCCACAACACCTCCACCTTCGTCCCCACCATCAGCGCCGTGGCGTCGGCCGACATCGACGACCACACCGCCCTCTACACCAAGGTCGACCCCGAGAGGAGCGAACTCCACGACTTCCTCTGCGCCACCACCAACGAAGGCCACACCGTCATGACCCCGGAGCTTGGCAAGTGGATCTTGGCTCGGCTCCAGGAAGCGTAACCAACGGCCAAGGACGCCTTCGGCGGGTACCGTTTCCGACAATGACCGCACCGCCGAGCGCCAGCCGCTGACACGGCCCCGACGACGGCCTCGCCCTCCAGCACCACAAGGGCGAGGCCGTCGTCCCGTACCAGGACCGCCTCGGCCTGGAGTTGGGTAAGGATCCTCGCTCAGGTTTCGTCGCGCTGCCAACGCCGGAACAGGTCATAGCCACGGTCCCACGGGCCGTACCTCTCGGGCGCGTCCCGCCACGGGGCGCCGGTCCGGATCCGCCACCGTATGCCGTCTATCAACTGCCGCCGCGTCCACACCTGCGGACGACCCGGCTTGATGCCCCGCGGCAGCAACGGCTCAAGCCGGGCCCACCGGCCATGCGTCAGATCCCCACGCACCACGACAGGTGATCACCAACGAACAAGATCCACTTTCGCAACGGGCCCTAGGGAGCGTATTTGGTTGTGATCAAGGGGCCGCTCGCGTGAGGTCCTTGATCCAGATCACGGAGGCCCGGAGGTGGAGTCCCGCGAGGTAG